>JBDLIU010000655.1:0-1501 GCA_039714715.1 Bacteroidota bacterium | reverse complement strand
ATTGTTTTAGTCTTTCATTTACTATTTCTGAAGTATAACGGTGGAACTAAGCCGCCGTAGCGTGGCGCGGGATTTGCCTTACTGCAAAGGGCGTGACAAGCGTTGCGGTCGGCTTTAGTGATTTGTTAGGTTGCCAGCTTCACTGAAGTTTTATTATTAAGGCTTTTAGGTTTGGGATATCTTCTGATGCTGTTTTCCAAACAACTCCAAGATCGACATCAATGTAATCGTGTATCAGTACGTCACGCATCCCGGCCATATCCGACCATGGAATATCTGGATGCATTGAACGAAGCTCATTCGAAACCCGTTTGGTTGCTTCACCAATGATTTCAAGCTGACGCACTACCGCATCTTGTGTTACCAGATCTGCTTCAAATGCCTCACGATCTTTATCTGAAATGTAGTCAAGGATTCGGTTTATGCTATTGAGGATATGGTCGATATAAATGCTATCATCCTTCATTCAAAGATGATTTTGAGATCATTATAGATATACTGCCGAAGCTTTTTATTCTTCAACGCAGATTCAGTAACTACATCAACCTTCTTACCCAAAACGCTGGAAAGCTCCCTATGAATTCGAGCAAGATCTAATAGACTCGGGGTATCTCGAAAACTTACAAGGATATCAATATCACTTGCATCATTATTCTCTTGCCGTGCATAGGATCCAAAAATCCCAATCCTTTCTGGATTATAAGGATGCAAGTAATTGATAATTGCCGTATTTATATCCTGTCTGGTCATTTGAAACAAAGATACGTTTTTTCGAATCAGTAGATTCTCAGTGCTGAAACCTTCATTGTCAACCTAACGGTGGAACTAAGCCGCCGTAGCGTGGCGCGGGCTTTGCTTTTTCGCAAAGGGCGTGACTTGCGTAAACGGTCGGTTTTAGTAATTTGTTCTACGTCCTATATTTCACTAAATTCTAACATTACTCTTGTAAATCAATCGAAAAATGTGATTGCTTTGATTTCCAAACTCCATCCTTTTTAATTAACAATCCTGTAAAAATACCTGTAGCTTCATATACCTCTCCAGATCGAAATCATGTTCGAAAAGATAGTCCACTATAAAGAGTTGCAGCATCAGGTTTTAGAGGTATTACATTTCGTTCTCCCCATATGCAATTAACAGAATCAAGAGGTTGGAAAGCATTTTTAATAGTTAAATACAAGGAATCCCAATTAGCATATTCTTCTCCATTTTCTGCCAACTTAAAATCTGAGGAAGAATCATAAAAGTTTGCAGCTTTATCAAAGTCCATATTAATATTTGCTATTGCATAATTGTTTGTTGCAACAATTATTTCATTAATAATTGATAAACTGTCAGCACTTGAGAGACAACAGTTTTGAATGCTATTATTTCCTTCTTGTTGACATGAGATTGCTAATAAAAAACCCATTGAAAAGAATAAATACCCGATGTTTTTCATGATGTTTTGGATTTAAATAGTGGTTAATACTATATCTATCTGATTTATTCTAATCATAAT
>JBDLIU010000654.1:0-1503 GCA_039714715.1 Bacteroidota bacterium | reverse complement strand
CACTCAACACTCCACCTTAGCAGGTTTAGTTGAGGACGGTTTCCGGACCGCAGTCGCTCCACATGAATTATCATCAACTTTAAATATTTTTGCGTTATCAATGCGTTACGGGCTAACTAACAATGTCACTTTTGGCCTGGTGCCAAGAGTGGTTTCTCAATCTCTTGATGCTAGCTTAACCGGTTTTGACGAACTTGAAATTCCGACGAATACGGAATTGGGTGACACGGAATTACTCCTCAAATACCACCTATGGGGAAAAAGAAAACAACATTTCTCTTTTTATACTATACTCAACATTCCCACTGGGAGAGAGGTAAAGGTTACAGGAAAAGAGCCCTTAATTACCCGTATTGCCGTTGAACAGGATGATGGTAGTACAGGATTAGAAACATTTGAATTTGATTTTATACGCTATGTGCCTTTTGGTTCAGAAAGTTTTGATATTGCCCCCGGTGTAGCCCTTACTATGGGGTTTGATCCCTTTGTGTTCCATAGCAACATACAATATAAATTCACCGACGGTATCCTCATTGGCGACGAGTTCCGTTTCAATCTTGCAAGCATTTACAGAGTGAATCCAAGTGTCAATGCAACCATGGAATTGAACTATCGGTGGCGGGGTGACGCGAGAAGAAGATTCCATACCGTTCTTTTCAAATTCCAGCCTGATGTTATTGGAGGAAATGAGCCAATACTAGCCGGACCGGCCGTTGTTGAATCATTCTATACTGAAGAAGGGGGAAGCACTCTCTTCCTCTCTCCAGGCCTCCAATTCACTGTTGCTGATGGTGTCAGAGTTGAAGCAGGTATACAGATTCCAGTTATTAAAGAAACATCAGGTTGGTCCGAAAACATTATCTATCAATTGGGTATTACATTTTTATCCTTCTAAGCCAATTTCACATGAATATTTCTTTTATCTCCTGCAGAAAACGGTTTGAGAGCGTTCATTACCGATTGTCTTTGCTCTGGATGAAACCGTGGATCATACTTTCCTGTTGTACAATAACGGGGTGCAGCAGTTATTTTATTAACCCCCCCAGAATAGCACTCGAAACCGTTATAAAGAAGTCCAGCCAACAAGCTCCTATTATTATCTCTAATAACAGTATATACCAAAACAATCGCTCCGGCATCCGAACCCGTGGTAACATGCCGATACATATAGAGAAGAACAATATTTACCAAAATGGACAGGGTGGAATTAACCTCAATTATTCTGCCAGAGTAAGCATCACAGATTGTACTATTTCTCAAAACAGAAATAGTGGCATAAGCGCTGATAATCCTATACACGTTCAGATTAATGGAAACAGAATTCTCCAAAACGTGCATGGAGGAATACGGATACGATCAAACAAGCAACCCCTCCCGATAATCACCAGTGCATCAATTAACAATAATTCAATATTTCTTAATAAAGATGGTGGGATATTCACAGTTTCTGACACTTCCCTTCCGACTCGTCTTCATATTTCAGGGAATAGCATATACCGTAAC
>JBDLIU010000653.1:0-1516 GCA_039714715.1 Bacteroidota bacterium | reverse complement strand
TTGAAAATAAAGAATGCTAATAACAGCATCCCAATCATTGAAATCTTTTTCATTGTTAATTCTGTTTAATTTTTTGAAAGAAACAAATATAGGTAAAACGTGTGTATTTGGTTTAAAGTTTAAAGATTGATTATAAACATGTTTTAATCTTATCTAAAGTGCCTTCAATATCGTTATCCAGTCCAACTGAAAAACGTACTAATCCGTCAGAAAGACCCATTTCTTTCTGAATCTCAACAGGAACCTCTGATGATGTGCTATGCCCCGAGCAGCTAAACAGTGTTCTGAAATAACCTAGCGAAACCGCCAGGTATCCAACACCTGCCTGTTGCATTTTTTGCATAACAACATTGGCATTCTGTTCGGTATCAAAATCGAGAGACAATATGCCACCATACCCAAACTCTTTGTTCATCAATTTGGAGTGTAATTCGTATTGAGGGTGGTTTTTTATACCCGGATATTTCACTTTTAATCCCATCTTCTGAAATTTTTCAGCCAGGAACAAAGCATTAAAACTGTGTTGTTTCATTCTTAAATGCAAGGTGTGCAGGTTTTTTAAAATTCCTGATGACCTTAAAGGATCTAAAACAGGGCCAAGTAACATGGCAGTTCCATCGTTAACATTCGAGAGTTCATGGATAAATTCCTTCGATCCGCAAATTGCACCGGCTACACAATCATTTTTCCCGTTTATAAATTTGGTCATACTGTAAACTACAAAATCTGCCCCCAATTCAGCCGGTGTAAATATCATTGGAGTAAAAGTATTATCAACCATAAGCTTTGCACCTGCGTTATGGGCAATTTCAGCCAATCTTGGAATATCGGAAACCTGAAGGAGTGGGTTGGTAACTGTTTCGGTATAAATTACTTTTGTATTCGGACGTATGGTCTGTTTTACCTGGTCGAGGTTGGTAATATCAACAAAAGATACTTCAATGTTATATTTTGGTAGCCAGTTTTTCAAAAAAGCATAAGTACCCCCGTAAGTTGTTACGCTGGTAATAATATGATCGCCTGAATTACAAAGCTGTAAAATAGAGCAAGTTATGGCTGACATTCCTGATGATGTTACCCAGGCCGATTCTGTTTTTTCCATAGCAGCCAGAGCATCAGCAAGATATTTATTACTTGGATTCCAATGGCGTGAATATAAAAAGCAGCCTTCCATATTGCCCAGGAAGGTCTCTTCCATGGTTGCTCCTGTTAAAAAGGTGTATGTTGATGAGTCTGTGATTGAAGGATTTACTCCACCGAATTCTCCAAATTGTTGAATGTTATAAATTCTTTTAGCCGGATCTGATTTCATCTTTTTCGGGACAATTTAGTTGAAATGAGTTTGAAAAATTATGATTTAAGTTTGGTTTTTGTGGGTTAATTCTGAACTATGGTTCCAATGCAGCTGTCTCTTTGAGCTCCGGTAACCGATGCCAGGCAGTTGTTTATACCCTGAACCCGCAAAACACCAAGAAATGCAAAAATTATCGCCTCTTTAAAATCGATAATTTCTTTG
>JBDLIU010000652.1:0-1529 GCA_039714715.1 Bacteroidota bacterium | reverse complement strand
ATGGCAAATAAAGATAAGGGTGGAATTTTTAATGTTAGTAAAGGTATGCAACAGGAATTTGGTAAGGGACGCGTTTTTAATGCCCCCATTGCCGAAGACTTTATCTTAGGAACCGCAAATGGTATGACACGTTTTAATGATAACATCCGTGTTGTAGTTGAAGGTGCTGAGTTTGCAGATTACTTCTGGCCTGCAATGGAACAGTTGGTTGACAGTACTCATGATTATTGGAGAAGTAACGGGCAGTTTGCTCCAAATGTTACAATCAGGCTGGCTTCAGGTGGGTATATTGGTGGCGGACTATATCATTCACAAACCATTGAGGGGGCTCTAACAACATTCCCGGGGTTGAGAGTTGTTTATCCTTCATACGCAGACGATGCTGCAGGGTTGTTAAGAACAGCAATACGATCAAAAGGCCTCACCTTGTTTCTTGAACCTAAAGCATTATATAATGATCCAGGTGCCGAAACCATTGTTCCTGATGATTTTGAAGTACCCTTTGGCAAAGCCAGAGTTCGCAGGACAGGAAATGACTTGAGTGTCATTACATATGGTAATACAGTTCCCATGTGTATTAGCGCAGCTGAAAAAATAAAAGAAGAGCTGCATAAAGAGGTTGAAGTAATTGACTTACGTTCACTTTCTCCTTTGGATGAGGATACAATTCTAAATTCGGTGATGAAAACTAATCGTGCAATTGTTATTCATGAGGATAAAGTTTTCGGTGGTTTTGGTGGAGAAATAGCTGGTTTGATTTCTGATAAAGCTTTTAAATATCTTGATGCGCCTGTAAAAAGGATTGGATCAACATATACACCGGTAGGGTTTAACCGTATTCTGGAGAAAGCCATACTTCCTGATGTACAAAAGCTTATTGATGGTATGAGAGAAATTCTTATGTTTTAAAACCGCCTGTGCAGTCACTTTATTTACGCCATTCAATTCTGTAACCGATATTCCACTCAATAAAGTCGGCAATTGAAAAATCATAGGCACGTATATTTATTCCTACAAAAACATCCTTAAACATGTGGTATTTGAGACCTACTCTTTGGTATGAACTACCAGGTTTACGCCTTGGTATTGATATCCCTTCAGATGGTGAATCAGGTATCTTCCATGCTTCCCTGTAAAGGTACCACCCGGGCTGTATAACCACTGATAATCGGTTTACAACCAGTTCAAATGAGCCATAAACTCCAAGTGCAAACTTTGTCCCGTTCCCGGCATTTAAACGCTCTACAGTTTTATTGTTTTCATATCTGATGTAAGAATTATCCGATCACTTCCCTTGGACTTATAGAATACTTTTACAATTTCCGGAAACAGAAATATGTTCCAAGGTATTGATATTGACTTGAATCTTGATGAGAATAATGACAGTGGAAAGGATAGGTATATGGAATTTAAGCCTAAATTGGTTTATAATGGTGATTTAGAATACGCCTATACTAAAAACGACTTAAGGATAAGTGCAAAATCTTCACTCATGCATTCAGAATTACGTAATTATACCAATCCTAATC
>JBDLIU010000651.1:0-1529 GCA_039714715.1 Bacteroidota bacterium | reverse complement strand
GCATTTCAAGATGGAGACGCTGAAACCTACAGATCATGTTATGCAGACACAGTCAGGATCTGGCAGAATCAATATTGGACTAAATTCCCAGGGAAAACAATTGAGGAGCAAATGGAGCTGTTTGAATATGTACATGAGGCAACAGAATATTATAGAAATGAAGGAGAAATCTGGGAGATGATCATTCAGAACCAAGGCCAGAATTGGGTACACTATTGGTCTGAAACACATATGAAGTTTAAGGGAGATGATGAAGAGGTCGTATTAGTTGGATTTATTGCTTTCAGTGTGGTCGATAATAAAATTGTGTATGAATCGGCAATCTTTGATAATCTCCCTATTTATCTTGCAGAGCAAAGACTAAATGCAACGAGTGAAGAAAAGGAATAACGTGATGCTGTACGGATTGAGTCATGTAACTGTTTAGTTCACCCTGGTTCCCTCCGGATTAGTTCGTAACTAACTGAAAGTTACAAATAAACAAGTCAGAATAATAATTTGTAATCCAACTCAAACTTCTATAAACTTTCATTTATGCTAAACTAGAGGGAACATGTTGGGAACTAACGCCAGACAGTTATGGGGAAAAAAACATTAAAGTCGCATTTAGCCGAAATACCAGCATGGGGATTATCTGGAATAACATTAATCGTAGAACTTATATTTTTCTTCATTCTCGATGATGCGACTTCATCTAGAAATAGTACTTCTTTAATAATAATAGCTATTATCTTGGCTATTTTTATCGCCATTGCCTGTTTTATTATCTGCAGGACACATCCAAAAAGCGTCTGGTACACTCCTCTCATTTGCAATGCACTAATTTTAAGTTCGGCTATTTTTGCAATTCCTTATTGGACACCATTATTGTGGATATGGATAATACTTGGTAGTGGATTTGTATTTTCAGTAATAGGAGCAATTGTCGGGGCAAGAATAGGTCGACGTATAATGACTAGTCCTGAATAAGCGATACAGAATATTGGGGCTTTTTTTGTCACCTGGTTGTCACTGATTGATGCCAGGTAAACTGAGATATGACTTACTTCAGGTAATGATTGCAGTAATCAGGAATCCAATCCTATTTACTTCTTATCTCCAAATTTAATGTGTTTCAACTTAAGCTCTATTACTATATCACCATTTTGTGTTATAAGAAGATTCTCTCCATCACCTTGTATTTGAGCAATATATGAGGATTCAACCGACTCGAAATCCGGTTCGGTCGAAGACTTCAAAGCCTTGGTTAGGTATATTCCATACCCTGGATCAGTTACAGGCAATCCAACTATTGTAGATATATCAATATCAATCTGATATAGATTGAATTCACGATTACCAATATACTTGTAATATCCAATTGATCCATTCCGAAAAATCCATTCTCCCGTACCCATTGAAGCTGGTCCATAATCTAAATGAGTATAGGTGCCATCTCTTTCAAAAATATAGTGGATATCAGTATTTGACATATTTTGATCTATCCAGACTCCTTTGATTTCTTTTTTCTCAGAATTGCAGGATGGAAG
>JBDLIU010000650.1:0-1550 GCA_039714715.1 Bacteroidota bacterium | reverse complement strand
TAAGTCAAAGCGAGAGAAAATCCCAAAACCGATTGTTGGTTTGGATGGGATTTACTCGTTGAAGCGTCTTGTAGAGTAAGTGCGGAAAAATTAAAAAAATATTAACCTCAGACCAGCCTTCAGGCTACGCCTCTGGCTTCCATCTTCGTTAATAACTTCGGCGGACAGGGAAGTTGTGCCGAAAACCGCTAGGTTGATAGCCTGTGGAGGGTGGATTATCAACAACTTGACAAAAAAAGAAATGTCCATATAATATTAATAAAAAATATATAGAATATATTTGGAGGATTTATGACACAATTACATTGCTATGTCCCGGACGACGTGGCCGAACAATTCCAGAAGAAGGCTAAACATGCACATATGTCTGTATCTAAATACTTGGCCCGCCTTGTAAAAAATGAAATAGGTTCTCAATGGCCAAAAGATTATTTCGCCCTTTTTGGTTCCTGGGAAGGGGAATCACTTGAACGTCCAGAACAGGGCGAGTATGAGCGACGATTGGCGGTAAGATAAATGTATTTACTCGACAGCAATGTTTGCATTCATTTACTCAACGAAAGGCACGCTGGAATAGAGCAGAATTTTCGTTCACGTTCTCCTTCGGAAATAGCTTTGTGTAGTATTGTTAAAGCGGAGTTGTTTTTTGGAGCCAGGCATAGTCAACGGGTTAACGCCAATCTACAACGCTTAAAACAGTTCTTTGCGCCATTGGCAAGTTTACCGTTCGATGACCGTTGTGCTGAAGAATATGGCCAAATCCGCGCAGAACTGACCTCCCAAGGAAAATTGATTGGTCCGAATGATTTGCTGATTGCAGCTATTGCGCGTACACATGACGTAATTCTTGTTACTCACAACACCAGTGAGTTTAGTCGGATTGTGGGGATCAGAATTGAGGATTGGGAAGGTTAAAAAGAGAGCAATTGAGTGGGGTGTATCCAATAAAATGCCCCTTGATGATTTTGATTTGCGATCAGGTTGCTAAAAATCGTGAGTGTCGGATAATTTGACAGTTTGATTTAGCCATTGGTTGGATAGATAAGAACGGTGTCCAAAAATATAAATAAAAACAAGTGATATTTGCATCTTTAAATCGGGGGGAACCAAATGCCACGAATACCGCGATTAATAATGCTTCATCATGAAATGCACTTATTAAAAGACAAATTGCGCTAACTGCGGGGTTTGTGGGTTAGCCCACGAAAGGAAAAAACTATGGAAAGAATTGATCTCCCTCTATCAGAATTTACATTAACGTTTGGGGACGTCGTTGACAAAGCATACAAACCGTATTATTAAAGAGACAGGAGAATTGAAGCCAGAAAAAGGAGGTTGCAATGCCTCGAGGCCCAAGGTTAGATGCTCCGGGAACGTTACATCATGTGATTCTAAGGGGTATTGAAAGGCGTAAGATAGTTGATAATGACAAGGACCGCGAAAATTTCGTTACCCGTATGGGCACGATGGCCTTGGAAACAAAGACATCCATTTACGCATGGGCGCTGATGGCCAATCATGCCCATATTTTATTGCGCAGCAGTGCCGTT
>JBDLIU010000649.1:0-1561 GCA_039714715.1 Bacteroidota bacterium | reverse complement strand
ATTTTACATCGGAGGTGGTACCCCGACCGTTAACCTGCCTGGGTTACAACGCATACTCGAGCACTTTAAGCAGAACTTTTCATTGTCTTGTGATATCTGTATCGAACTCCACCCAGGAAATATGGAAAGTGAATGCTTGCACCAATTAAAAAAAACGGGTGTGTCGATGCTGTCTGTAGGAGTTGAATCCACTTCTGATCGTATACTGAAAAACATTGGTAGAAATCATGATGGTAAAACAGCAATAAATTCTCTCAATAGGGCTGTCAAAACAGGATTTAATTCTGTAAACGCAGATCTGATGTTTGCTTTGCCTGGACAAGAGCTCAGAGACTGGGAGAATGATTTAAAAATACTGATTAATTTAGGCGTTGACCAAGTTAGTACTTATCCGCTTTTTTCTTTCCCATACTCTGATTTAGGCAAGAATGAAAATATTAAACACGTAAAAAGACCTGAAAGTCGCCTTGTTCGTTCAATGCTTGAGCTTACCGATACGCTTTTGACAGAATCAGGATATTCTCGTTGTGCTGTTTGGAGTTGGTTAAAACCATCAAAAAAGAAATTTAGCTCAATAACCCGGCACCATTATATCGGCTTTGGACCAAGTGCAGCATCGATGACAGGTTCGGATTTCTATGTAAACACATTTAAAGTTGAATCTTATATAAAAAGGTTACCAGACAAAAGGCCCATTGCTCTTTCTATGCCAGTTGACCAGCGACTTGAAATGGCATACTGGCTTTATTGGCGAATTTATGAACTGAAGATATGCCAAAAGGATTTCCAGAATCAGTTTGGCGAAGAACACACTATAGAATCGACATTTTACAAAGTTATAAAACCCTTTATGCTTGCAGGAATGATAGCTAAAATTAACGGAAGCTACCAAGTAACGGATGCAGGCGCATATTGGATACACCGCCTTCAAAACGAATATAGTCTTAACTATATTAATAGGCTTTGGGGTTCCTGTCGTCAGGAACCATGGCCATCGGAGGTTTTTCTTTAATGATAAAAAAATTGCTAAGCTGGTCTTCCTATGGTTTTAAGACCTTTGTCCTTAGAAAGAAATTACCTTATCTCTTTGGATTGGTAATAACCGATAAATGTAATTTGAATTGTTTTTACTGCGAGAGCAAGAATTCAGGACAGTATCATTTTTCTTTTCGACACGCCAAAGACACAATTTATAATGCATATCAACGCGGGCATCGGTCGATTTATTTCACAGGTGGAGAACCCATGGTTTGGGAAGATGATGGTCATATGCTGGATGAGTTAATAAAATATGCACGTGAGGTTGGATTTCTTGAGGTATTTATTTTTACTAATGGGACAATTCCACTATCTATAGAACAATGCCATTATATAGTGACAATTGATGGTCCAAAAAATATTCACAATAAAATTCGAAACAACTCATATACATTGGTTCTTAAGAATGTTGAAAATGCGATAACTGATAATATTTATGCCTCTATAACTTTCAGCAGGGCAAACTTTCAATATTTGGATGAATATGTCAGAGAGGTGACCGAGACAAAATTGTTTAAGGGCA
>JBDLIU010000648.1:0-1566 GCA_039714715.1 Bacteroidota bacterium | reverse complement strand
CCCGGATACATCTTAAATTTCTTGTCAGCCGATCGTCCGTTGCAGGCTAAACGGTACCTTCACAGGAATAACCTTCAGGTTTGAAAGACATCCTGTTCTTTACATTAGACCGAGAATCATTAGACTATTTAACTCAACGCTAAACCACATATCCATCTTATACCTCTTGTGAATTTGTATAACTATGCGTAATCATAAAAAGACTTTGTTGGTTGTGTTTATTTTAACTGCGGTAATCATTCGGCAAGCATTCGGACACGGCATGTCTGAGGAAGAAAAACTGATCATTACCGAAGGAGGGAATCTTCGTTACATCCTTATTGGAGCCACACATATGTTGACTGGTTTCGACCATCTACTTTTTGTGTTTGGCATAATATTTTACCTAACTCGATTTAGGGATATTGTTAAATATATCTCTGCTTTCACTATTGGTCACAGCATTAGTCTAATTCTCGCCACCTTTAATAGTGTTCAGGTTGATTATTTCTTGATCGACGCTCTTGTTGCACTCAGTGTTTGCTATATTGCTTTTCAAAATCTGGATGGTTTTGAAAAATATTTTAAAATTAAATCGCCTAACATGATGGCGATGATTTTTGGATTTGGCTTGATACACGGTCTCGGCCTCTCCACTCGTCTACAACAACTGCCTTTAAATGAAGACCAACTATTACTGAACATTATTTCTTTTAATGTCGGAATCGAAATTGGGCAGATTATTGCTCTAGCATTCATGTTGATATTCATGATTGCTTTCAGAAAAATGACGCTTTTCCCTGTTTTCAGTAAGATCGCAAATAGCTCTTTGATTGTATTGGGATGTCTTTTGTTTTTGATGCAGATGCATGGATTTCAACACACAGCACAGGCTGAATTATCTCCTCAGTCAAATCTGCCAATTGAGAACGCTCAAGCCATCGTTGGAAATGAGGAAAACGAATGGAGAGATGCAGTTCAGGTATCGTTACCAGGCGGTAAAGGTAAAGAGTTTAAGGTCATGTTGGCAAATGGACAAACATTTGGCTATACATGGCAAACAGACCGTGGCGATGTGTATTATCATCTACACGGTGATCCATTGAGTGGTGATGCTCACAGTTCAGGTAGTTTTGGAAAAGGCACTGACAGTGAATCCAGTGGTGCATTAACAGCAACTTTTGATGGGCCCCATGGATGGTATTGGAAAAATAAAAATGAATTTCCTATTATTGTCACTTTAAAAGTGAAAGGAAATTATGCACGGCTAGATGAAGGAATAGAGAACAAAATTAATATATTCGTAGGCAAAGTACAAAGGAAATTATCTAAGCTATTCTGAGCCAGAATCTGTCATATTCTGTTAGCTACCAACACACTATAATATTTCAATATTCCATTAATTAATCTGAATCAGCACAGATAGAATAAGGTAAAGATTCTCCCTGAAAATCTTCCGATTGTCGAAGCAATTGGGATTGAAGGTTATTCCTGTCGTGCCGAGATAAATCCACAACCTCGGGAATCCCATTCGGGATAGAAATTGGTTATAGCGAACCAGTGGGTGAGTAGCTGCAATGGTTACAA
>JBDLIU010000647.1:0-1572 GCA_039714715.1 Bacteroidota bacterium | reverse complement strand
ATGAGAGTAGCATATAATATTCTCATCTGGACAGCCGCAAGATGGCGTCCTAATTTGGAGTTTTCATCGAAAGCGTTAACCCAGCTTTGGGGCTTTGGGTTTAGAATGTTTTTATCGGGGCTGCTGGAAGCTATTTTCAAAAGGTTGGATTTTTTGATTATTGGAAAACTGTTCGCACCCGCCACATTAGGCTATTTCCAGCGCGCTAAATCCTTAAATAGTCTCGCGATTCAGTATTCATCAGGAAGTCTGATGGCAGTTTTATTTCCTGTACTTTCGAAAATTAAAAATGATTTGCCGCGATTTCAGAATGTTATTATGAAATCATTGGGGATTATTAGTTTTGTTGTATTTTTACTTTTAGGGAGTTTGTATTTAACTTCAGAAGAGTTGATTGTATTGCTTTTTTCAGAGAAATGGTTGCCGTCAGTAGATTTCTTTAAAATACTTGTTTTGAGCGGATTTGGGCATCCTATAAGTGCTTTGCTGGTCAATGTCCTGAGCAGTCGAGGAAATTCCACAGCCTTTTTGCGATTGCAAATCTATAAAAAGATTATTCTTAGCATCAACTTCATAGTGCTATATTTTTTTGGTATTAACGCATATCTCTATGGGCTGGTTGTTACATCCACACTTAGTGTATCACTTAACATATTTTTTGCCTCACGTGAGATAAAACTGCCTTTTTATCTGTTTGTGAAGCCTATAATTATACAAATGTCCATTACAGTAATTGCAGCCTTACTAACGATTGAAGTTACCAGAAGCATAGAACTCATGGGTGTAATGATGATTCTAATCAAATGTAGTCTATTTACTCTTTTATATCTTGTACTAAACATCGCCCTAAGAACAACCTCGTTTAGATATGCTTTTGATCAGATGAGGCCAATTATTAATAAGAAAATCGGGGGGAAAATTGGAGGCTGAAATTCACAATAGAACTGAACAAAAAATCATGCTAAATTGGAAAGATAGTTCAGATATACCAGTAGTGAGTGTTTGTTGCACTGCCTATAATCATGAACATTATATAGGTGAAGCAATAGATGGCTTTCTGATGCAAGAAACTGATTTTCCGTTTGAGATCCTTATTCATGATGATTGTTCGACAGATGAAACAGCCAAGATTATAAGAAACTATGAAAAAAAATATCCAAATATAATTAAACCTATTTATCAAAGAGAGAATCAATACTCAAAAGGGATTAGAGTTAATCCTATTTTTAATTTCCTCAGAGCAAAGGGGAAATATATAGCCCTTTGCGAAGGAGATGATTATTGGATTGACCCTTTGAAGCTTCAAAATCAGATTGAATTTTTGGAAAAAAACGATGAGTACAGCATGTGTTATCATTCTCGTATACATGTAGATAGTAATAGTAAAATAATTGATCATGTTTGTTTGGAGCCTAATACTGACTATTCTGAAAAAGAACTGATATCAGGCATTGCAGTTCCCATGACAAATACTATTGTTTTTAGAAATATTATAGATCCTTCATTCTATAAATTGAAAGCATTTTCAGGGGATATCTTATTATTGCACTACTTGGGATTTTATGGGAAAAG
>JBDLIU010000646.1:0-1581 GCA_039714715.1 Bacteroidota bacterium | reverse complement strand
GTAAGCCCGCGTGCTTTACACTGGCTACATGTGTTCACAAAACCGGCTTCATCCTGGCTGATGTGTAACTTCGGGGGATTTAATTCTTTTATCACAGATAAAATTACCTTTTCCTGCAATTCCCAGCCTCGAGGATCGGACGGACAACTGGCAGGGTGGGGAAAAGAGCTGAAATCAACAGCGTCATAACTCAATGATACCTCTTTGCCAAAGAGATTTTTATCCAATATTTTTATTTCTGGTTTTTCTGTTGAAATAATTTTAAAATCCTTGTCGCGACTTAATTCCCTGCCATTATATAAAATGTGAACCGTTGAATATTTGTGGTCATGAATTCTCGGAACATCCAGGTTTATTTCTCCTGTTGATGAAACCGTTTGTATTTCATTTTCATGGAAAACACCTTCAGCAAGTTCAGGATTAATTACCCTTGTTAATGTAGCCGAACCAAATGTTTCGAAAAACGGCACGGGCTCAATAAAATGGGCTTTACAAAATGCGTGGACAGCCTTTATTTCTTCAAGCTGTGCTTCGTCGTCAAGGTGCAGATAAGAAGGGGAGTAGAGATATGCTTCGTTGTAACGTAAATTGGCGAGTTTTCTTATGTATGCCTTAAATTCATCGTTCATTCCAACTTTTACCTGCGACGATACCATTACACTTCGTAACGGGTAGGCCGGTTGGTCTGTTATTGTTCCAACGGGCAGCGTAGTGCTTTGTTTAAGCGCCTGAATAAGAGAACTGACACCGTAAAATAAGCCTTTCCGGCTTTGTGCTTCTATCGTAATATTTTTATCATCTATTTTAATAAAGTAACTCTCATTGTTTTTTGCCAACGGCTTTAATTTAAGGTTTATGGTTTTACTTTCACCGGTTTTTCCTGAATATTGAATACTGGTTTTAAACGTCTCCAGCCAAAAATCCCTGATTTTTTGTGTCAGGTAATCGTCGGTTTTATTTGTATCCAGAATTTTCCAGTCTGCTGTGATTTTACATTCTCCCGTTTGAAATTTTGTTGTGCGGGGTGAAGGAAAAACAGCATTGAAAGGATTCATCGAATTCTGAAGTTTTGCCAAGCCCCTTCTGGCATTTTTTACACCATCGAAGTAACGTCGGTAACCGTATGGATGTTCCCATAGTTTGTTTGCCTTATCGAGCCACTGAACAGTTTTTACAAAATCGTTATAGTAATTTGCCATTGGCGATTTGGGAGCGGCAGGCAGCTCCTTAAAAATAAGCTCGCGTGTTTCTTTTACCACATCGCCGGAGGTATTCATCCATGCGTAGGTTTGCTTAACTCCGTCTTTTGTCTCAAATGTAATTGTTATGGCGTATTCGTCAGCAGGGAAATCTTTTTTCGAAAGTTTAAGTTTACTGCCAACAGGTGTTTCTATGGTTTTCTCATGGCTGCCATCAATAGCTGAAAAATTAACATTTGCCATTGGCAGGTTGCTCAACTGACCAACAATGTTATTGTCGCCTACTGTTCCGGTTATAAAATCTCCCTCGGCATAGAATTCACTGTTCATGGCAACGTTCAGGTTTTTCTGAACCTGCTCCCATGCTGTTTTATTATCGACA
>JBDLIU010000645.1:0-1591 GCA_039714715.1 Bacteroidota bacterium | reverse complement strand
TCAGCACCACCTGTAAATTGCAAAGTATGAGAAATAAGTTCAGCCATCTTCTTTTCTTCAATAAAGAGTTTTTTAAGCAATACGTCAGAATCATGATCTAATTTGAGTTCTATACTCAAATCAAGAAGAGCCTGGGTATAGTTGATTATACCATTGGCACGATTGGTCAGTTCGTTACTGATCCCCCCAAGCAGGTTACCAATGCTGCTATTGCGATAGAGGCGTGACATTTCATCTATATTTTTGTTGTTTGTTTCCACTGCAGCTATCTGGTTGGAATTGACAGCCATATTCTTAATGGCTTTATGAAGAGTAAAAAGAGTAATGCTATCCTTCTCCTTTGGAAAAATGCTCCTACAATAACTTAGGATTGGTGATGTAACATATTGATTAATCACCATCAGCATAATACTCACCATCGCAATAATCATGGCGAGCAAGCCAACAAGCGCACGATGAAGCCCGAGAAGTTGTTTTTGCGTATAGCGCGAGATCAGTTGATTAAATGCTGTGAGTTTCGAGAGTATTGTTCGTAATTGTGTAGTGAGTTTTTCAACTTGACGGGGGTCTGGAATCGTTTCGCTGCTTTTTATACTGCGAATTGCAACAGTAAGATTAACAAGATCTACCTGACTGATAAAATTCAGTTTGAATTCTTCGGGAATAAGTACATCTTCCAGAATTACACTCAAGTCACCATCAAGGGTTTTTATTTCATGGATAATTTCAGCATTGTTTAAGGAGTTTCCTTGAAGGAGTATCTCGTTGATATGCTCTTTTATTCCTGTAAACTGAAAAAGAAGATGCTGACTGGAATTCACAAGTGTATCGCACTGGCGATAGAGTAAATATTGTTTACCAGCAAAAAAGATCACCACCAGAAGCAAACCGATGGTAGCAAATGTAAAAAGGGAGAATATCTTTTTCAATGAAATTTGGGAAAATATTTTTTTCATCTGTTTCTCCCGCTTGCTGAATTCTCAAATACTGTAAGGAGTTCAGGTTCGAACTCCTTACAGCTTAAACATGGACAAGTTAGTTAAAAGAAATCTTCAACTACTCAGTTGACCTCTACCTCTCCCCTTTCCACTCGTAAACGATGGGCAGACGATAAACAATAAAGCGATAGGTCAGAAAGTAGAGGGAATAGATTGTGACGGTAATCCACACTTCTCTCCAATGGGGAATCTCCTGGTAAAGCTGCCAGTTAAAACATATTAGAGCAGTATTTATACGATTCCATATAATTCCAAGAACAGTAATAAAGGCTGCAAATCGTGCAAGAGTCGGCAGTCTGTTACGTATAGCGATGGCGAACATAAACATTGGAAGGATTACTGCAATGCCAAGCTCAAGCATAAAATAGCTTCCCCAGCCTGTGAGCAGATAGGTCCATTCCTGGTCATGGGCAACACCAACCATCTTAATAACAAGATAGGTAATCATGGCATAGGCACAACCTGTGGATAAACCTAATGTGATTCTATCCAGATTGTTTTTAAAGTCGTCATCACAACGCCAACCCATAAAATTTTTGATAAGGGTTGAAGAAACGATAACCATAGCCAATCCTGCGAAAATTAATGAACAG
>JBDLIU010000644.1:0-1609 GCA_039714715.1 Bacteroidota bacterium | reverse complement strand
TGTGCTGCTTGTTGCATGTCGACGTTCATAAATTCATAAGCCAAAACCGAACAGCCAACCGGTGCCACACCTATTGTATCTTCTGTAATACCCATTTCTTCAACTACTTCCATAACTAATCGGTGGGCTACTCCATGACCACAACCCGGACAATAACTTAAAGCCTTGTCGGTCATGTTCTCAGTTTTCTTAAAAGCGAGTTTACCTTTTTTTATTATTTCTTCAGGTGTTATTACTGATGTTGTCATTTTATCCAATTTTATTAAGTTCTACTTCAGCGGCATGTAACACATCACTTGGTGAAGGAATCATACCTCCCATTCTACCATAGTGCGCTACAGGGGCTTTGCCATTAACAGCTATTTGAACATCTTCTATCATTTGACCGGCATTCATCTCAACTGATAAAAAACCCTTGCTGTGATCTGCTATTTTATTGATAATATCTTTTGGGAAAGGCCATAAAGTAATTGGTCTAATCAGACCTAGTTTTATTCCTTTTTCACGACCCAAGTCTACTACCTTTTGACATATACGAGCACTGGTTCCAAATGCGACAAGAACATACTCGGCATCATCACACTGAATAGCTTCGTATCTAACTTCGTTTTCTTCGATTGTTTTGTATTTATCTTGTAAGTGTTCGTTATGTTTTTCTTGACGTTCTGATTTTAAGTCTAAAGATGTAATGATATTACGTTCTCTGGTTTTTGGTTTACCTGTTGTGGCCCAGTCGCCATATTTTTCTACAACTTCTTCGTCTGATAGACGATCTTTTTGATCAGGGAGATATACTTTTTCCATCATTTGACCAATAGCTCCGTCAGATAGTATCATTACGGGGTTTCTATATTTGAAAGCTAACTCAAAGCCCAAATCAACAAAATCTGCCATTTCTTGCACAGTTGATGGGGCTAAAACAGGCATTCGATAATCACCATGACCACCACCTTTTGTCGCCTGGAAATAATCTGCCTGGCCGGGTTGGATAGTTCCTAATCCCGGACCACCACGCATTACATTAGCTATTAAACAAGGCAATTCTGATCCGGCCATATATGATATTCCCTCAAGTTTTAAACTAATACCAGGACTTGATGAAGTAGTCATCACTTTTTTTCCACAAGCGGCAGCACCATAAACCATATTGATTGCTGCTATTTCGCTTTCAGCTTGAAGAACTTGCATTCCTGTTCGGTTCTCAGGTCTTTCGAGCATTAAATACTCAATGACTTCAGATTGAGGAGTTATTGGGTAACCAAAATAAGCATCAGCACCGGCTCTAATTGCGGCTTCAGCCAAGGCTTCGTTGCCTTTCATTAATTTTACATCTTCCATATTTCTTGTTTCTCTGTTTTATACCTTTTCAGGTTTATATTGATAAACGGTAATACACATATCAGGACATACTAATGCACAAATCGTACAGCCAGTACAGGCATCATGATTAGCGGGAAATGCAGGATTATATCCTTTTGCATTTACCTGTTCGTTTAGTTTTAATACATCTGTTGGACAAGCAACAACGCATAAATCACAGCCTTTGCATGCTTCTGTATCTATCACAACTGCTCCTTTAACTTTTGCCATAAAATTGATGTTTAATTTC
>JBDLIU010000643.1:0-1622 GCA_039714715.1 Bacteroidota bacterium | reverse complement strand
TGTTCATGATCCCAGGCAGATGGTTCGATCCAGTCAAGCCAGTCGATAACTCGTCGCCAACCTACGGCAAAACCTTTACGGGTATAACGTTTAGGAATGCCTGGAACTTTGTCATAGGCACCGTGCATGACAGGGTGAGCAACATTGGCCCAGCGGCTGATATTGCCGATGCTGATGAGAAAGGCCGATAGCAGGTTAAGCGGGAATATCCAGGCTGTTGCGTATCCAAGAAGCGCTGAAAGACGCCCCCATAGTTCAATCTTTTTTAGGTGCTGAAAATCTTCCTGGGTTGGTTTACCAATGGTTTTCTTAATGTCGCCGATATCTTTGGCAAGCAGTGCTTTGTCGACTTGCGCGTAGTTTGTTTGCATGAAGAGTTGTTCCATGTAGCCTTCCATATATCAGGGGGCTAAAAGATAAGTATTATCTCAAAATTTCTGCTAAATAGCAGCTATTTTATTCTCTGAATTCTATAAGGCGGTCATTAATATTCAGAAAGTAAATGACTCAGAGTTGGTCGTTTGTAATACTCTTCAGCAAGAGTACATGACTAACCGTGTCGAAACAAGTCAAATCTGAGCCAGTCTATAGTAGCTTTTTACCAGCCCAGTTCACCATATTCAATGTTTATTTCTAGTGAATTTTGATATTCTGTAGTATCCACGACTTCACAATTTTCATTAAAATCATCAAAGGTCCAGGTAATATACTCATCCTGAGCCAAGGCGTTTACAGAAGATAAAAGTTTCATAGTTTTCTCTCCTAATAAATTCATAAGTAAATTCTAATGTAATTAGGGTAAATACTTATGTAATTTAGCTTACTAAGAGCAAAATTTGCACCTGGCTAGCCAGAATTATCCCTGTCTGACCTAAGGACTAAACCGGCCATTAAAGAGTTTGCCAATTGTATTGTTATATTTCCAGATACCATTCAGAATCATTCAAAAATAGGATGTAAGAAGAATTTAAAAATTAGAACTAAGAGTACTTTCCAGGAATTTTACAACAACAGGTAATTTGGTGGTCTTTTAACTTTAACAGTAATTGAAGGGTTTTCTCAGTTCTTGGCACAACATCCAGTTTATAGTCATAAAACCCATTATTCAAAAAAAGTAGTCAGGATATTATTTCTATATTTGGAATGAGTACTATGCCAATATTTGGCTCAGCTATAGTATGACTGAAATCAGTATTAAGTAGACTTTTAGCCCCTATGGCAATTGCTCAACAGGGCCAAATTTTTTAAGCCAGAGAATAGCATTTTCTTTTGAAGAAAAAACTTCAACAGAAACATCTTTAAGGAAAATATTATTCTCTGTTTCTTCCAAATTCATTGTATGATTTTTATCAACAAAGGCAATTGCTGAATAATATTTTTTTGCAACTGAGCCATATTGTAACTGAGCTTCTGGTGATGAGGTATAACACTTGTCAAAAGTGCTTAAAACCGGCACAGGTAATTTTAAACTTTCTTCAAGGTGATCCTAAATTTCAAATAAATCCATTTCAGATATCTCCCCCAAAGAAGACTTACTGATTTCAACGTAATTATCAAATATACGAAGGATAAATTTCTTAGTTCGGACAAGTTTAGAACTCATTGCCTGGTCTCTCGTTATT
>JBDLIU010000642.1:0-1623 GCA_039714715.1 Bacteroidota bacterium | reverse complement strand
GCTGCTATACGATGGAATGATTGTTATTATAAGCCAAACAACACCTGAGGGTTGCGAGAGTGTAGACTTATTAACTGTTGAAGTTGTATTAAGTCCACAGCCAGAAGGTCCATTAGCCGACAGTCCACAATTATTCTGTTCAGCAGATATGCCTACTATTGCAGACCTTGCTGTGACTATTACGATTCCAGGAAGTTATTTAACCTGGTATGATGATGTTCTTATGTCTAACCCACCTCTTGATTCTACTGAAAGTTTAGTAGATGGTGTGTCATATTTTGTAACACAAACAGGTTCGGAAGGATGTGAGAGTTTGCCAACTGAAATAGTTGCAGAAATCACAATTACTCCAGAAGCTCCTGAAGGAGATGCTTTACAAGAATTCTGTGCAACAGATTATCCGACAGTTGCAGATTTAGCAGTGAATAATACAAATATGGTAATTACTTGGTATGATGCTGCCGGATATGCATTGAATGATACAGATGCTTTAGAAGATGGGGTTTCTTATTATGCTACACAAACAAGCATTGAAGCACCTTACTGCGAGAGTATAGGTCAGTTTGAAGTAGTGGTAACACTATCAGAACCTATCATGCCATCAGGTGAAGTCACGCAAGAGTTCTGTAAGGGAGATTTCCCCACAGTTGCTGATTTAATTGTTGATTTTGATTCGGGAGATACCATTAACTGGTATGATGCACCTGAGGGAGGCACCATTTATGAATCAACAGATTTATTAGAAGAAGGTATGTATTATGTAGAAGCAGTAAATAATGGTTGTGCAAGTGAACGCTTTGCAGTAGAAGTGGTATTTGACCCCGAAGAATGTGGTATTATACCTGATGCATTCTCTCCGAATGGTGATGATCTTAATGAAGTTTGGGAAATTCCACTATTGTATAATTATTTGAACTTTAGATTGGAGATCTATGACCGTTGGGGTAACCTTGTATATGACTATGATAATAATGGAGCTATGGAACCAACATGGTGGAATGGAATGTCAAACGGAAGGCTTAATTTCCAAGATGGAAAACCAGTACCTGCAGGCACATATTTCTATTTGGTAGATTTCAACGATACAAGTAGAGAGCCAAAAACGGGTTGGGTATTTTTAAACAGATAAACTAAATATAATACAGACACTCTGACTTTTTTGTCAGAGGTCTGTATTACTAAAACATTTACACAATGAAAACAATAACAAATTTAATTTTAGTATTTACTTTACTGTTGACAGGATTAGTTTACGGACAACAAGATCCACACTATACGCAGTATATGTATAATCAGAACATTTTAAATCCTGCTTATGCCGGATCAAGAGGAGACCTAAGCATTGGTTTATTGGGTCGTACACAATGGATTGGCATTGATGGTGCACCAGACACACAAACCTTAAATATTCATAGTGCTATTGGCAATCGGGTAGGTTTAGGTTTATCAGTCATTCACGATCAAATAGGACCGGTTGTAGAGAATAATCTATCTTTAGATTTTTCTTATACAATACCGGTTAGCGAGACAGGAAATCTTGCTTTTGGATTAAAAGGCAGTTATAATATGTTGAGTTTTGGCATAGTACATCCGCTACAGGATAACGATGCCAGATTAGAAAGA
>JBDLIU010000641.1:0-1635 GCA_039714715.1 Bacteroidota bacterium | reverse complement strand
GAACGTTTTTCAGGGAAGAAGAGAGGAAAACGTGTGAGATTAGTACGCCTGCTATCTACTTCTGTTTCTGCAAAATCGGTGTTTACAGTCAAGGAAGCAGTAACATTGGGCCCTATTCTCTGGTTGATATCAAGACTGGGCTGAAAATCAAAATCCTGGGTGATTCCATCATCAGAAGCCGGTCCCGTTTCTGTATAAGTACCTACAATAGAAGGTCTTATGTTTGTCCCTAAGCCAAAACTAAACTCAGGAAGATCTGTAATAAGTCCGGCTTTACTTGTTTGTGTAAACCATTGGTCACGTTTTACATTCGACCAGCGTATGGTTTCCTGGAATCGTTGAATTCTTCTTTCAATGTTAAACCCCCATTCTTTTAATCCTTTTTTGTAATTTATACTTTGGATAGGAATCTTAATTTCAACACTCCAGCCTTCGTTATTGATCTGTGTTTTCGCCTCCCAGACACCATCCCAGTTCTTATTCTCACTTTCACCACGATTACTTACCAGGGCATCGTATCGGGCACCACTCGGGTTAACAGAAAATATATATCCCGACTGACCATCTAAGGAAGGATCCAGAATTATTCGAATATGATCTTCATTCTCAAGCTCAACATCTCTTAGTTTCGAAAAACTTACAATTTTTGAAGAGTTCGGGTCTTTACAGATTACTCCAACATAGATGTTTCTTGGTTCGGCAATTATTCTAACTTCTGTTTGACTTGATGGTACACCTTCTTCAACAGGAACTGTGGTTTTCAGGTTGGTTAAGAGGGGAGCATCTAGCCATGAATGCTCATCAAGGCTTCCATCCAGCTTGATATCATCGTTAATACTTCCAACAGGTATTCTGGGACGCTCAAAATCCTGAGCGTTGGCACTTACAGTAACGATTATTAATATAATCGATAGTAAAAATTTATTCATGCGTATAAAATAATACTCAAAAATATATTGAAAGACAGTAATTAAGGCCAAAATTTATACCTATTACAAAATGAAGAATAATATGAAAATTATAAGCAATATTATTGCTAATAATTGGTATGAACGGTTTGAGGATGGAAATTCGTACTGGCAAATTGGACAGATTTTAGCATCAGCATCGATATTCATTGCACATGACGGACATTCTTTCTTCTTCAAGACATTCAATTTAAAATGAGGCTGTAATTTTACGGCATAATAAGGATAATCATGCAGTGTAGTTCCGGGAAAAACAGCTATTACACAGAAGATGAGGCTCAAGAAGCCCTGATCAGATCTCAAATACGATTTAGCAAAAGTGCGATAAACTATTATTACTGCATTGATTGTGGCCAATACCATCTTACATCCACAGGGCCACCCAGTATAATCCTCAATGACCCTGAAATAATCAAAAGAATTGAAAAAGAGAAACAGGCCCAGGACTGGGAAAACAGGTTAAGATAACAACTTAACGGGATAAGCTATTTAATAGCTACTTAACAGCCATATATTAAAATCTTACCAATATTAAACTTATGGATGACATTGTACTGATATACAATGTTTTAACATCATTTTATTTTCTATTTCCCAGAAAATTTTTATATTTATACAGTATACTATGGTTTTTATTGGGCAAGGTTATTAATTGTTAATTGAGATT
>JBDLIU010000640.1:0-1637 GCA_039714715.1 Bacteroidota bacterium | reverse complement strand
GAACCAAACACCGTCTTCGCGATGGAGAAATGATATATAACTTTGGGTAAACTAAGGGAAGCGTTCTTCCCATCGATCTGAATTGTGTCGTAAATTAAAGGTTTCAATTTTTATTTGAAATCCTTTTATCCTCTTTCAAAAATTCCAAAACCTGAGGGAGTAGTTTTTTTGTTGTAGCCATTGAGGATTCACAATATATCGTTCTATTACCATTCCAATCCCCAAAATAACCACCCGCTTCAGTCATAATAGGTAGAAATGGTGCACAGTCCCATACTTTCATCACGGCATCGAAATGTAAAGCGGTTCGCCCACAGGCAACTAGAAAATAACCATATGCATCCCCCCAACCTCGCGCTATTTTTGCTTGAGATATGAGATTGTCTAATGAAGATGGAAGAGGTGATTTGACAAGAGTTTTTAGATCAGTAATTGTTACAATTGCATCTTGAATTGCAGTTATTGAATCATCAACAAGAACTCGGTTTCCATTGAAGAAACACCCCATCCCAGCAGCAGCGTACAATGTGTAGTTAAGCGCTGGAAAATGAGCAACACCGATTCTTGATTCTCCATCAATTTCAAGCGCTACTAGAACAGCATACAAAGGAACACCATTAACATAGGATTCTGTTCCATCAATAGGATCTACTATCCACCTGTAATGCCCTTCTGATTGATTATTTTGACCATATTCTTCACCTAAGATATTATGGTCTGGATAATAGGTTCGAATTTGGTCACGGACAAATTGTTCAACCTTTTTGTCAGTCGCTGTAACGATCGAACCATCTTCTTTTATTTCTGTTAGCTGCTGTTTCTGGAAAGTTTCCAGAGTTAATTTTCCGGCAGAATTTGCTGTCTCAACTGCAAATTCCAGTAATGAAGAGAGTTGTGTTCTTGTCATTTTTTACCCTAACCTATCTCTGAAAAAAAGTTCACTTCTTATGCCATTAATAAGAAAAAATTCAATTTTCATCATTTCCCGCCACCCATTGCTCCAACAAGATCCAACTCACCTGAAAAGTGGCAGGAGGAGAAATGGCCTGGATGAACCTCTTGCCATTCAGGTGCTTTGGTTTTGCAAATCTCTTTCACATATTTGCATCGGGGATGAAATGTGCAACCTGAAGGTGGGTTTGATGGATCTGGAATTTCTCCTTCGAGCACCATTGGCTTCATCTCAATATGCGGATCCGCAATTGGAATAGCAGACATTAAAGCCTCAGTATATGGATGTAATGGCGAATAAAATAACTCGCTGGTTTTTGCTAATTCGACAAGTTTTCCTAGATACATGACGGCCACACGGCTACAAAAATGTTCAACAACGCTTAGATCATGGGCAACAAATAAATAAGTGAGTCCCAGATCCTTTTGAAGTTTTTTCAATAAATTCAAAATTTGGGCTTGAATAGAAACATCTAAGGCAGAAACTGGTTCATCGCAAACGACAAACTCTGGATTTAAAGCGAGTGCTCTTGCAATGCCGATTCGTTGCCGTTGACCTCCACTGAAGGCATGGGGGTAACGACGTAGGCTCTCACTGAAAATCATAATTGGTATACTATAGGTGTATTGGTATATACCATATTACCACATGAACAAATCCGACCAATTACATTTCTTAATGGAAT
>JBDLIU010000639.1:0-1651 GCA_039714715.1 Bacteroidota bacterium | reverse complement strand
TTTGTTTTACTGGTATCAGTTAAACAAGCAACACCAAAGTCGGTTACTTTAAGTACACCTGTTTCTTTATCATAAATAATATTTGCAGGTTTAATATCTCGATGTACGACTTTTTGAAGATGTGCGTAATCAAGCGCATCTGCTACTTTAATAATGACATCCATCACTTCCAAAGCCGGTAATAAAGTATCCTGTTTAGAATAACCTAACAGATCAATCCCTTTAAGATAATCCATTGCAATGTAAGACATGTCCTGATCTTCACCAACATCATAAATCGTTACAATATTTGGATGATTTAAGCGCCCCGCTGTTTCAGCTTCACGGAAGAAACGTTCTTTTACTTCGACAAGCTTTTCACCTTCAAATTCCTGTGAAAGCATTAATGTTTTAATCGCTACAGTACGACCAATTTTAGGATCGTGTCCCAGGTAAACCATACCCATTGCACCACGGCCAATTTCTTTATCTACCTGATAGCGTCCTAGCATGGGTTTTTCCATGCCAGTGTTGCTCACTACCAAAGTTCCGTTAGCACTTGGAGCGGCACTTCCACCTAATACTATCGCATTAGACACCTCTGCATTACGAGCCAAACGTTCTGTAACATCTCTGAATTTTGAGTCATTTTCCTGAATAAATTCAAAAACAGGAATAGATTTATTGAATTGACGTTTACGTTCATAATCAAGACCAAGGTTATACATTTGTTCCAGTAATGATGTATTCACCATACACTTGCGATATTTTTCCATTGCCTGATCAAGATTACCTTGAGAATGGAATGACTGACCAAGTAACTGGTTTGCTTGAGAGAGTTCAATTTTTATGGCATTCAAATGTGAATCAACAAATTTCTTCGCTGCTAAAACCAAATGGCCAACCACTAGCGCAAACAAAGGTGTCATCATAGGTAACCAAATTGATTGGGCAACCATAGATATAAAGTGAACATTCAAAATCGCAATCAATAGTAAACTACTAATCGCCATCCCCGTTCCCATACGAAAACGTGGTAGCAAGAACATCAGGTACAAACCAATAACCAGTAAAAATAAAAGTTGTGCTTACAAACTCCACTCTGGCACTGCATACAGTTCATCATTTAATAAACTTGATACCTTATGCGCGATAACACGAACCGGCGCCATGACTTCACCAATTGGTGTTACCTGCGGTAACGCGTGCTGAGGTGCAGTAACACCGATTAGAATTGTTTTATTGCGCAAGGCACTGCGGCTCACCTTACCTTCTAATACATCAAGGATGGAGTATTCAGGAAACGCACTTTCTGATTTGATACCTTTATAAAATTTTGGATAGATCCGAAGCTTTTTATCAACCTTGATTTGTTCCTTGTCTAACGTGACCGTATGCTTTTTCAAATCAACCTTGATACTGCGGGGTGATAAAGCCCTGTTCCTTGCCGCCATCATGAGCACGAATGAAGGGACATAATCCTGCCCGTATTTCAACACCAGGGGTTCGCTACGGATATGCGATCTGTCTACACCTAGGTACAAGGTACCCGCACCACCAGCCTGGCGGGTCATTTTCTCAATGGGTGGATAGAGTTTTTCAGTACTTAAAATAGGAGCGGGAATAAACCAGTTTTTCCAGGACTCCTTCTCAGGTTTCACGCCATAAATCC
>JBDLIU010000638.1:0-1661 GCA_039714715.1 Bacteroidota bacterium | reverse complement strand
TTCTTTTCCTTTATATAATCAATGTTATCGCATATATTAATGTATCATAAAAATGACATGACTTAAACCTCATAAAGTTATATATTTTATAAGGTTTTAGAAAGAAGATCTTTTATCTGTACTTACATTAAAAGTAACAAAGGGAAATGACTAATTTAGCCTCCAACAGATATTATATCCCCAAATTATTTTCACTCTTGCTATTATTTCTTAATGCGTGGTCGTCAGGTGTCAGACTCGACCACGCACCAATCAAGCTTATTTTTCGATCATAAATACATTGTATCCACTATAAGAAGGCCAATTATCCGAAATTTGTATTATCTGGTATTTTCCAGCTAGCATACGGACTATCCATATAGCATCATGCGTTCCATCAGCATCAGTAATCGTACCTTTGATCATGCCTGGTACAAGTTGTTCATCAAATGAGATAGGCATATCAAAGGATTCATCCATCACTCCGTTTGCTATATCTTTAAAGTGAGTCACGTTCACAGATTCTCCATTTACGGCAATTGTTGCCTTCAAGGGCTGTGTCTCTGGAGAGCTGGTCATATCTGCGTAACCATAGTCTGGATGAAATCTCATGCTCAACAATGACATTCCATAAACATCACTAGCAGTAACATTAGAGTCTGACTTAAATCCAACTATAGCACCTCGTTTAGGGTCATCTACGAAATATCCACCTGAAGTACTTAATGATAGTCTTAGCGGTTCACTTTCACCGACATCAACTAAAATAACACCGTCTACACAATCAGCTGAAAAATTAAAAGAGTTAAACACAGATCCATCAAGACTATAGTGAGATCCATTTATATCATATCTGGACGAGGCGTCATTAAAAGTTATTGTACCAGAACCTGCTGCCCAGTCTACTCGAGAATCCCATTCAGCATTTGGCGTTTGTATGGTTACGAAGTCAAAAGGCATGTTGCTATTTATATAATCACACGATGCATCCTTTGAAATAGCTGAAATAATAGGGTTTTTAGAAAGATACTGGAGATCTTCTGGCTCACCAGATAAGCTATGGTCTACCCATTCAAATGGCGCTTGCGCAGCGTATAATCCTACTCCAGGGATGACGAGTGCATATCCCTTTTCATCACCAATAGTGGTAAGCTCGGTGAATCCTTCTGAATTTCCGGTTAATTCCTTAGTGGTGCCGGAAATATTTAGATCCATTGTGACATTTGTAGAGATAAAGTTTCCATCAGTGAATGAAAAGGTCCAATAATCCCCTGGGTTCTGAGTTCCATGATAATTGTAAGTAGTTGGTTCAGTAATCGGTTCGGTAGTTTCTCCACCACCTCCACCACCACATCCATTTATAGCCAATAAAGCACTAATTGCTAAAATCGAACAAGTAAACTTTTTATACATTTATATTCCCTTTAAGATAATTTTTTGTAGCTTTTTACTATATCAAAATAAGACAGACAAATACATCACCCTAAAGTGTGACCATGTTTGGTATTGTTCTTTGAAAAAATAAAAACCTTATAATCTAACATATTTTATAAGGTTATTCGCTGTAGCGACGTTTGGGAGGCATAAATTCTACCCCTTCAATAGAAAACCTTATAAAATGTTCTATATGGTATGTTTTATAAGGAAACCTGCACTAAAAGAGTAATAGTGGTTTGTAGCAT
>JBDLIU010000637.1:0-1667 GCA_039714715.1 Bacteroidota bacterium | reverse complement strand
TCAATTGACGTTTCGCAACCCATTATCACAGGTTTTTAGTTACAGTGGTACAATTTTCAACCGCCCGCCAGGTGGTGCAATTTTGCTCCGCCGTTTACAATTAGCCATCCATTCCAAGTAAAGCCCTACTTGAGAAGGATTACAATCACTAAGCTGTGGCCAATATGGAAGAGACTGTGATTGATCTTGCTGGGAACGCTCTATCCTACGCTTTAAACATAACAAGCTTGCATCAAACCCATTAAATTCCTTACTATCTACAACATAGGTCATTGGATTTGTTATGATATGTCCGCCAACTTCAAGCTGACCATCTTTACCAGCAAAATAAGGACGCTTCGCCTGAAATGGTTTTTTAGTAACGCTTTTTCCAGATAACATTACACTAACATTGCCATTCTTAAATTCTGGCACATGCATTCGAAGAACAAGGTAAGTTATAAAAGAAATGATCAATCCCACAAAGAAAGGTCCAGCCCCTCCCCAGTATGCAAATAACAACGGAAATGCACATATAGAACTTATGATAAGTTTTCTAGCAGAATCTAAGCTATCAGAAAATTTTAAATATATCCAGCCAAAGGTGCCTGAAACTAGAATGAAAAAGAAAAGTGACATCCCAAGATTAGAAGATGACCATATAAAGAATGATACAATTAGGATGAACGCTGGAGCAACATAATCTTTTATGATTTTCATATCTTCTCACCTCATCGTATTTACGAGTATTTAGGAGCAAGATCGCCACACTGGGCATTTTACTCAAAACTAGTTTGTCGTACAAGGATATAATATGATCTGACATTTCTTCTTGATTACTTCGTAGCCCAAATTGTTGAATACGATGCAGATCGGAATCTATTGAGCTAAATACTCTTCAGTGATCTTATGACACCCAACTGCTCTTGCATTTGGCCAGAAGAGTTAACAACCGCCTGGGGATGCAAATTATAAGTTTATATCAACTATATCATACATATCTAATTTTACAGTTACAACTCAGGAACATACCTCTCGATAAGAAGTCTAGTGAGTTGTTCTCCACGCCTGCTTAAGAGTTGGATATTATCAATACTCATTTGGGAAAAATCCGTGGGATAGTTAAAAACTTGCTCACGTCTTACTAAATCGGGAGGAATCAAAGGCAAATTCTTGTCTAATTGACCAAGGTAAGGCAATATAAAGCCTTTAAGCTTTCCCGATTCGGCTAATTGATGCAGTTTAGCTAACCCACTATCTTGCGACTTACGAAAAACAGAATTAAATGAACGTTTCATGCGATTTAGTGCAAAGTACGGAATAACATTGTCTTGAAAAAGACCCTGCCCTGCACTACAGCATATTATGTACTTTGGCTTAAAAACATTGAAACTGTAATCTGTGGATTTATCCGGATCTAGGCAGCTAATTCCCAGATTATCGTAAACACCTCCATCCGTAAGTATTGTTCGTTTCTTTGTTTCAACCCCTTCACCGTCAACAAACGTATACTTTTCATCAATTGCTGGCAAAAATGCTGGATAAGCCGCTGATGCAGCTACGGCTTTGGCTACGGGTATTCTATTATCGACAACCTTACCAAATCGCCAGCAGCCAGATTCTCTGCTCCCAAATCTGAATGCAGAACCAGTCCTTAACTCAGTTGCATTTATCACTATGTCACTATT
>JBDLIU010000636.1:0-1711 GCA_039714715.1 Bacteroidota bacterium | reverse complement strand
GTTTAATCCTGCAATGGCGCCTTTCAAATTTTGGTTGGCATCGGGGGTGCGGCGACCGTTCATCCAGTCCAGGGCAACAATATCGCTTTCTGCAATCGGTATTTTCTCTGCCTCGTCGCTCAGTTTTGCTATTATTTTATCCGAAGTTTCTTCAATGAGTTTTTGTTTTGTAGATTCATCAATCAGCTCCGATTCTGTCAGGATATTTTGAAGCGGCCATTCCAGTACCCTTTTAAACCAGGCATAGATATCGCCAAAAGCCGACTGGCCTGCTTCCAGCCCCATCATTCCGGGGACAATGGAGCCATCCACCTGGCCACAAATACCATTAATTAGTTTATCGCCAACTTCTTCCATTGGGGCAATAAGCATGTCGCAGGTTGATGTGCCCATTACTTTTAAAACGTAATAAGGTTCAATCTCGGCACCTACAGCCCCAAGGTGTGCATCGAAAGCGCCTACACCAACTACAACATCGGTTGAAAGGCCAAGCTTTTCTGCCCATTCATGGGTAAGTGTCCCTGCTGAAACATCGCAGGTAAATGTTTCTTTAAATAACCTCTCTTTTAAGCCTGCCAGCATCGGGTCAAGCGCAACCAAAAATTCTTCAGATGGCAAACCGCCAAAAGCTTTGTGCCACATGGCTTTATGCCCTGCCGCACAACGGCTGCGTTTTAATGTTTTAGGATTGGTATTTCCAGTTATAAGTGCCGGAATCCAGTCGCAATGTTCCACCCACGAATAAGCTGCGTGGAAAACCTCCACATCTTCACGAATAACGTGCAGCAATTTTGCCCAAAACCACTCGGAAGAATAAATACCACCTTCAAATTTGGTAAAATCTACTTCCCATCTTTTTGTCAGTTCATTGATTTCGTCTGCCTCCTTTACTGCCGTGTGGTCTTTCCATAAAACAAACATGGCATTGGGGTTTTCTTCAAAACCGGGCGTTAACGAAAGCGGTGTGCCTTTTTCGTCAACGGTAACCGGCGTAGAACCTGTTGTATCGACCGAAATTCCAACTACATTTTCAGCAATCCCTTCCGGCGCTTGTTTTAATGCTTCTACAATGGTGTATTCCAAGCCTTCAAGATAATCCTTTGGGTGTTGGCGGAACTGGTTGTTGGGGGCATCGCAATAAATCCCTTTTTGCCACCTTGGATAATTAAAAACAACGCTGGCAATTTCTTCTCCTGTTTCTACATTTACTATTAACGACCGGACTGACTCGGAACCATAATCTAACCCTATTGTATATTTAGACATATTAGATTTATTGCTGATGAATTGATTGATAAATTCTTTGTTTTTCTTATTTCAAAGATGGAAATCGGGGTTATTTCTTATGATAGACCATCAGTTCCTTTTTTTCATATTTCCTGAAATTCTTAATCCTTTTAAAAAGAAGATAGTTAGCATCGTGGCAATTATGCGGGGGGACTTTCCCGTCATCAAATGCAGTCCTTACAACTGCAAGCATATCATTTCCCTCAATTCGCCAGTCGGCATATTGAAACCCGTGTGAAACAAAATCAGGATGATAAAGAATATATTCATGTACAGTCCATTTCTTTAAATCAGGCGAAGAGGCAAGTGCCAGGCAGTTCCGCGTCCTTTCCGGATTATACCCGATATCGTGCTTAAAATTAGTTAGGGCCCAGTATCGTTTTGATTTTTCATCGAAACGTATAACAAACTTTTTGGAACCGCC
>JBDLIU010000635.1:0-1739 GCA_039714715.1 Bacteroidota bacterium | reverse complement strand
ACATTTTAGTATTGGGTATAACGTAAAAGAAAAAAAGTTAGAAGAAATTGGTTTCAAATCAATAAAAACTTTTATCAATGCTGAAAATTATCTGACTTTCACAAAATGGAAAGGATTTGATGTAGAAAGCGCTTCAAGTGCTTCTCAATGGGGTTATCCGACTCCTAGAATATTATCACTTGGTATTGAACTTGGCTTTTAATCATGATTTTTTCAAATTATTCAAACAAAAACTAAATAAAATGAAATATAATAAATTTATAATATCAATTATTGCACTAGCAGTTACATTTATATCTTGCACAGATGCTATTGATATAGAACAACCAGGAATTTTAGGTAGTGATGCTGCTTACCAAACGGTTGATGACCTTAAATTAGGTCTGATCGGATGCTACAAGTTTTTAGATAACACAGTAGAAATGAGGTTTAATGCAGTTTATACTGACGAGATATCTATTGGTTTTGACAATGGTGGACAGGCAGTTGATGAGTATGCATTAGAACTATATGCTACAAGCTACTCACCTTTAGTAATTTGGTCTGAAAAATACATTGCGATAAGTCATATAAATAAGTTAATAGAAGCAACTGCTAATATTACTCCTGAGGAAGATGAAATCGCAGTCTACAACGATATTTTGGGACAAGCTCATGCTTTAAGAGCTTATTTGCATTTTGAACTTTTAACTTATTTTTCTACAGACTTAACTGATGATTCAGCAATTGGTGTTCCTGCATTAAATTATAATGCCGGAACAGGTGATATGCCTGCACGTAATACAAACGGAGAGGTTTATGACCTTATTTTTGCTGATTTACAATTAGCACAAAGCCTTCTTGATAATGAAAATGAAGTAACTTTCGTAGGTAAAGACTTCGTTACAGCATTAAAAGCGAGAGTATCAGCATATAGAGGTGATTATACCAATGCAGACATTTACGCTTCAGAATTACTAACAAAATATCCAATTGCAGATAGAACCCAATTTCTTGACATCTTTACTGATGACTCTAATCAAGAGATTATCTTTAAATTAGAACGTAGTCCAAATGACAATTATGATGGACAAGGTACTGGCGGTGGAGGCTGGGCAGGCAGTTTATTTGCCTTTTCAAACACAACATTATCCGGTTCTCCATTTTTAGAAATGAGTCGTTCTTTATTCAATCTATTAGATACTGATGATATAAGATATGATGCGTATGTTGATCCTACATCATTAATTGACCCTGATTATCTCAATAGTACAAATGTAATAGAATCAGACAAATTGGCAATTAGAAAATATCCCGGTTCTGATGGACAAAATTTAATGAATGACATAAAAATTTTCAGATCTTCTGAAATGTTATTCTTAAAAGCCGAAGCAAAAACTTATGCAAATGATTTAGCTAGTGCGGCAGCATTACTCAAGCAACTTAAAGATGCTCGTTTTGGCTACGATACAGGTGCAATAACCTTAAACTCACAGCAAGAAGCCTATGCTGAAATATTAAATAGCAGAAGATTAGAACTCGCTTTTGAAGGTTTCAGATGGGTAGATTTAAAAAGACTTGGAGAAAAAGCCAATGTTCAAATTGATAGAGATCCTCGTGATTGTGAAATTAATAATGTTTGCACAATGCCTATCAATGACTACAGATTTACATTACCGATTCCACTACGTGAAATGGATGCAAATAATTCATTAGTTCAAAATCCCGGTTACTAAAATTAAATAACATATTATGAAAAA
>JBDLIU010000634.1:0-1742 GCA_039714715.1 Bacteroidota bacterium | reverse complement strand
GCTATAATCAAGCAAACTGAAGTCGTGGCATGAAGTGTTGTAAATACCAATCGGGGATTCCAACCCTTTGAGGTGTTGTTCACCCAGGAATTCAGATTCGAGCCCTTCTTTATTTTTTATTTCATTATGTACGGTTTCAGATACAGCAATTCCACCTGCTTCGGCTAACCCCTGTATTCTGGAGGCTACATTTACGCCATCGCCCAGGATATCTGCCTGCTCAAAAATCACATCTCCCTGATGGATGCCGATACGCAAAGGGATCTCTAGTTCTGAAGTTGCTTTTTGTATAGATACTGCACACATTACAGCATCAACATTAGAGGAAAAACTGGCCAGGGTACCATCACCCATTTCCTTTAGCCATTTGCCTCTGTATTTTTTAATAAGCCGCCAGTGGATTCTTCGATTCTTTTTGATGATGTCAATCGCTTTTTTTTCGTTGCTGCTCATTAAGGAGGTATACCCAACGATGTCGGTAAACATTATGGCGGCTAAACGATGGCGTGACATGTCTAAGTTACGGCAAGAGGTTATGGATCATTAAGTTACGAAATATTTGATAAATAACTGAAAGCAACACAAAACAGACAAGCAGTTATTTAGGTAGGGGCAGGTTCATCTTCTTGAGTAGTTCAATATACCTTGGATCGTCTTTCAATTGATCAAAACTATTAAAGCTTGTCCCCATGTAGGATGCGCCTAAAGTATGCTTTTCATAAGCCTTCTCTAAATGTTCTATTGCTTTGTCGTAATTTTTTAAATATATAGATCTCTCAGCTTTTATTAATTCAGTCATATAACAGGCGTTCCCATACTTCTCATTCATCTTAAACATTTCCTCAATGCCTGCAATATGTCCTTTTTCATGAAAGGCTTTTAATACAGCTTCCCTGCCTTCATCACTCCAGTTGCCCTGGACTTTCTTATCCCACATTTCATACCACTTTTTATAGTTTCCTTTGCCATATGCAACACCTAATTTGAGCTTTAATAAATTACCCTTAGCGAAAACAAAATTCGGATCGATGGAGAGGGCTTGTTCGAAATACAGTATTGCAGACTGTTCATCACCCTCATTCATCATTACTACACCAGCTAACCCTAAAACCAGGGGTCTCCTGGGATCCAGTTCCAGTCCCAGGTTTGCCTGTTCAATTGCTTCATCTGATCTATGCAATATCATTAATAAATGGGCATAGTACATGTGGCACAGCGCATCATTTGGATTTAGTTCAAGAGCTCTAAGAAATTCTTTTTCTCCTTGTTCCCAATCCCATTCTCCCCAAACTACACCAATAGCTTTTACATATTGTGCTTGTGCTGAATTAGAATCAAGTTCTAGGGCTTTGTTTAAATACTCATACCTTTTGGGACGAACCACAGATTTAGGTAAACCTCTTATCATAGATGATCCAAGCATGCCCCAGGCATTTGCAAGACCTGCATAGGGATCAGCCCATTCCGGGTCTTTATCAATGGCAATCTGAAAATATGCTAAAGCCTTTTCCATGGATTCCTTGTCAAGCTTCTCCCAATAATATTGCCCTTTAAGATAAGCATCATAAGCTTCAGGATCAACTTCCCTGGTTTCGGCCAATAAGACTTCCTCTTGAGGTGTTAGGATAATGTTTATTTCTTTGGAAATCTGTTTGGTTACTTTATGGTATAAGTTTAGAATTTGACTTTTATGAACATAATATTCCTGAGACCATAGCTGCTTTTCCCCCGATAATGCACTT
>JBDLIU010000633.1:0-1754 GCA_039714715.1 Bacteroidota bacterium | reverse complement strand
GGAGCTGGAGCAGGGTAAACTTGATTTATGCATTTTGCGTGCTCCTCTTAATTCAACTTTAATAGACACTCGGTTATGGTTTCGAGATGGCTATTCATTGGTTTATAATAACAATTTATACAAGATTGAAAAGGATGAGGATATTGAAAAGTTAAAAGAAGCCACTTTTGTATTCTACAACAAAAATTTTGCCCCTGATTATCATAAATCACTAATGCAGATTTGCGCTCTGTATGGTTTCACTCCCAATGTAGTACATGAGTCGAATAATATTAATTCTATCATTCAACTGGTAAGGAATGGACTGGGTGTATCTATCGTGCCCAGTAGTTTGGTTAAAAATCACTCTTATGAAGAATTGGAGTTTATGGAAATTAAACGAACTCAATTATTTACAGAAGTTCTGCTGGCTACACCGAAAGACCACAAAACGGAGATTGCGGATGAAGCTATTGAGTTCTTACAAACAACTTTAGAGGTAAATAGTTTTAAATCTTAACGTGAGCTCAACACAAGAGACCAACAAAAAACGCTAACCCGTCGCTCAGAGGGCTATTCATTGTAGCGAAGCGAAATTAATAGACCCTGTCGGCAGGCACGGTGTGGAGTCCCCATATTGGGATACCTACGGCTTACCAACACACAAAACTATCCCGGAAAGGCTCTGAATAACGTTTTTTTAAGTTTTAGTTATATCGAACTGACGTTATCTTAAGTAAATTGTTTAAATTCATGCATTCAAATATTTAAACCTAACTATTTAATTATGGATTTAAACAGTATTCTTTACATCGTTGCATTGATTGCAGCTATCTGGGTTATTTATGATGTTGTTGCCAATCAAAAAGGCATGAGCACTGGCACTAAGATAATTTGGATTATCCTGGCTCTTATTTTCAGTATAATTACAGCCATTGTTTATTACTTCATGAAAAAGAAGTAACTCAGAATAAGATCAACAATATTCAATAACTACTTTCCTTGATAAAAACACATTATCGGGGAAAGCTTTTTTTATGCATTTTAGTTTTCAGGCAACGAAAAGTAAAAGGTACTACCCTTTCCAGGTTTACTTTTAACCCATACCTTACCTCCCATCTTGCTTACGATCCGTTTTACGATAGAAAGTCCTAAGCCATGACTTTTAGTATCTTTTACCTCTTCCTCATTTTTAGGTTGTGCCTCAAAGATTTCAATCTGTTCTGATTCCGATAAGCCATCGCCATTATCTTTAACCCAAAATACTAAATCACTCTTTTCTTTTGTCCAGCCTATTTCGATTACTCCATTGCCATATTTGTAAGCATTTGTAATGAGGTTGTACCAGATTTCTTCAAACCAAACCGAATTTACCGCTAATACCGGCCATTTATCAGGTTCAGGCAGTTTTATGTTGGCATCACCATACTTCTCTAGCTTAATGCGTGAAAGAACAATAGATACAACTTCTGAGACATCAAGTTTCTCATGCTTTTCTTCTTCAAGATTCCTGGTTCGCGCTAATTTAAGAAGCTCTTCAATGATGCTGTTCATATTTCTGCCAGCCTGACCAATATAATTAATCATTTGTGTTCTTTCATTCTCTGTCATCTCCGTTGTGTTGATCAGTTCAGACAATGATATTACCTGGCTAACAGATGCCTTTAAATCATGAGCTACAGTATGAGCATAGGCATCAAGATCTTTAAGTAGCGACTTCAATTCTGTAATCTCCCATAAACCAATGATTTTTCCTGACTCACTTCCCTGATTTA
>JBDLIU010000632.1:0-1775 GCA_039714715.1 Bacteroidota bacterium | reverse complement strand
ATTCTGGTGTATCATATGGATTCTTAAATAGCAAGATAAAAGAGATGTATGACTCAGGAGAAATTTTTGATATAAATAGATAACGATTTACAACATGGTGTATAGTGCATACCCTTCGGGATACGCACCATACACAGACCGTTAGTGGACATAAATAACAAGATTATGAAAAAATACTATTTTACGATTTTACTTTGTTTAACGACCATATTTGTATTTTCACAGGAAGGTGAAAAGGATTACACTGAGGCATTTGAACTTGTAGAAGTATGGTTAGATGCCCAAAAGGATTTTGAACAATTACCTGGTTTAACAGCAATTGTTGTTCAGGATCAAGAAGTCCTTTGGTCAGGAGCTGTTGGTTTAGCCAATGTTGAAAAGAACGTTAATGCAAAGCCATCCACAATTTGTAGCATTTGCTCAATATCCAAGTTATTTACATCAGTAGCTATAATGAAATTATATGATGAAGGTAAGCTTCGCTTAGATGATCGCGTTAGTGATTTACTACCAACTTTTAGTCTTGAGCAAAAATATGAAGCAAGCGGACCTATTACTGTAAGAACGCTGTTAACTCATTCATCTGGATTACCTAGAGAGGCTGCCTTTCCATATTGGACTGGGCCTGACTTTCCTTTCCCAAGCAAAGAACAAATCGATTCAAAACTAAGTGAACAAGAAACATTATACCCGGCATCAACCTATTTTCAATACAGTAATCTGGGACTTACCCTCTTGGGAGAAATAGTTGAAGAAATATCAGGTGTTCCATATGATGAATATGTTCAACAAAATATTCTAAAACCACTAGGGCTTACAGATACTCGAACCGAACTACCTGAGCAGCTGTATGGAAGCGAACTTGCCATTGGATATAGTGCAATGACAAGAACCGGAAATCGTGAAAAGGTTAATTTGTTTCAGGCAAATGGAATTGCACCTGCCGCCGGATTCTCTTCAAACGTATTAGATTTAGGGAAATTTGCATCCTGGCAATTTAGATTGCGAGATAGCACAATTGCAGAAATTTTAAAGCCAGCCACTCTTAAATACATGCAAAATGTTCACTGGACTAATCCTGACTGGAAGACTACATGGGGTTTGGGCTTTGTAGTTTTTAAAGGATCGAATGGAAATACCTGGGTTGGCCATGGTGGAAATTGTCCTGGGTATCGTTCATCATTACAGATTGACTTAAAAAGAAAATTGGCATTTTCAGTAATGATTAATGCAAGCGGTACCAATCCAGGAAAATATGTAAACGGAATTAATTCAATCATAAGTAAGGTAAAGCCACCAAAAAAAGAAGATGAGACTCTTGAAAACGTGGATCTTAGCGAATATGTAGGATATTATAGTCCAATGCCTTGGTGGAGTGAAGCGTATATAACCACATGGAATGGAAAGTTAGTCTCCCTACCCTTACCATCTGAAAAGCCCGGTGACTCTATGACATTTTACAAGCATGTAGAAAAGGATACTTTTCGTAGAATCAGAGACGATGATGAAATGGGTGAAACACTTGTATTTGAGCGAGATAAGAATGGAAAAATTATTCAATATATACAACATGGAAATTATTCAAAGAAAATAGAAAAATAACAACGCCCACTAACAGTTTGTATAAGTAATGGCAGGCAACCACTACGTAATCTGCCACTACCTATACAATTTATCGGTCTAATGAATTACTAATTATCAAATTAATCTATTAAATATGAACAGAAGTTTACAATTATCGTATTGCAAAAAGTGTTTAAACCGCGAAATGGATC
>JBDLIU010000631.1:0-1776 GCA_039714715.1 Bacteroidota bacterium | reverse complement strand
TTTTTTGGAGCGGGGTGAAAATATTTCAATGTTAAGGTGCTGAGCTATGGAGATTCCTGCCTACGGCGGCATGACGAGGAGCCGCGAACGGGGCAATTTGCATCTGTGGGAGTTTGAGGGTGGGGAAAAACATAGGTACTCGACTTATCTTTTTGGAGGAACGAGTGGTTATGTTTTTTGGTGTGGGTAGAGCAGTATTTTGATGTTAAGGTGCTGAGGGGAATTCTTTTAATTTGTAAAACTTAAAGATTTTGAAACGAAAAGAAACGAATGCCAAGTTTGGTTGTGGTATTAAATGCGAATATGACGGTTATGAAAACCTTTGTTAAGGTTCATCCAGCGAGGGATAAGGGCTGCCCCGCACGGTGATGTTATTGTAGCACATTTGTTCTAGTCGGGCAAGGGGGTGTTTGGGATGATGGCGGGAATCTGGTGCACGCTGATCTCTGATTGGGGCGGCAATGCTGACGGAACTAGACGGTGAAGCATGGCCGGTGGCGACGGGATCAACGGCGGTGATCCAGGTTGTGGATCCGATGATCGAGATTGATAAGGGAGGGTTTTGAGGTGTAGTTGGGCAGGTGGGTAGTGGAAAATGAATAATGGGTTGGCGAAATATCTGAGGTAGATTGGTCCAATTAGAAAAAAATTGGACCAATCTTAAATGTCTCTTGGGAGAGGGTTTTAGGAGGTAATATAGGTAGGTGCATCGCACTTGGGAAGTGTTAATTAGAAAAAGCCCGACCGGGGAGTCGGGCTTGATGGGATGGTATATTTATTATGAAAATATATCCATACAGATAAAAATAATTCCCCAAATCCATATAGGAATAAACATGATTTGGCCTCCCATTTTCGGATGAAAATAAGGAGTACCTTCAAAAGGGAGTTTATTCTTGTTTCGATATATAAGATCAACTATCACCACCGTAAACCCAGCAACTAGTGAAAATCCCAAGTTATCACCATTGCCGGAAAAGATGCTTCCCATAACTAGTCCTAGTAATGCAATAATAATCCCGCTAAAGTTAAAAATCATCTATGTTTCTCCTTTGTCATTTATTTTGGTGTCTCAACCTCTATTTTTTTGTCAAAGCTATCGTATCTTCCAGCCTTCGTTCAAAATAACTAACATATGGATGATTCATTTTCCTTAGCTTTCCCAATGCTGTTTTTGCTTTCTTTATGTCTTTCCTAGGATTACTGCCAAAACCTACAGATAGTCTAATTCCAGATATTGCTGCATTATATTCTTGCTCTAATTGATTAATTTTCTTTTCTGATACCATAATTATCACTTAATCCTTTTTGAGATTAGATTAACTTTGGATTCCACTCCCATTCTCTAATATCACCCACAGAAGGACGATTTTTTTGCCAAGAGTAAACTTCCTCCACTAATGCCCTACGCATTATCTGAGATGCATATTTAGGCAACATTTGCTCGGCCTTAAATATTACTTGCGGTAATAATAGTGATGTTGCAGCTTCAAGGTGATTCCCCCAATTATCTACCGTTGAATGTTCATGAAATGTCAATGTAAAAGGGACTTGCCCTGCGAAAAGAAACACATGGATTGAAGCATTAGGTTCTTTTTGAGAATCCAAGCTTTGTGAGGAGTTATTTAGAATTTCAGCACCAGACCCAATAATTGGAGAAAGCAATTTTAGAAATAAACCTTGTGCCGATTTTTCCATAGAATTCATCTGATTCTCAGCAAAGTGTGGGATAGTATATGCAAATAAAATATGTTTGTCGCTGCATATATTATTAAT
>JBDLIU010000630.1:0-1789 GCA_039714715.1 Bacteroidota bacterium | reverse complement strand
ATTCCTGGTTGAAATATGGATTGACAAAAGGATGGTATGTAAAAGATAAACGCCCTACAACAATGTATATGAGTAATGCTCCCTATCGGTCGTACTACGTATACACTAACCATTAGCAAACATTTAAAGAGGATATAAATTAAATTATTAACAAGAGGATTATGATACAACTAAGACCAATAACCCTTCCATTTATTCTCACATTTTTATTAATGTGGAATTTTGCAAGTGCACAGAATGATTCCATTATAAATACATCAATCTGGTGGAGCAAGGTAGAAGCCCTCACCCCTACTAAAGTTGCACTACCTGATAATTTTGACAATACACAGCCTCACACCTTAGTTATAGGACTTCATGGATATGGCAGTACAGCTGAGAGCTTTCTAGGACTTTATAAACCCTTTACAGATGCGGGGTTTATTTTTGCCTCCCCTGAAGCATCCTATCCGGTACTCCTTAACAACGGAAACCTCGCCTTTGAATGGTTTCTCTATGATATCTCTTCTTTCATCATGCTTGAAAGACCAGCTTCTGAACTCGAAAAACGGGCTATGCGAATTACTGCAGAAAAGCAAATGGATCAGATAATGAATGACCTAGAAACCCAGTATAACATCAACAAAATTATCTTTATGGGCTTCTCTCAGGGTGGAATTATAACTTATCTAACCGGAATTCATCACCACCAAAAAGTGGATGGCATTGTCATCCTTAGTTCAGTAGTGCATGAAGACTGGCTAGGTAAGGATAACATAGCAGCGGGTAAAGAGCTACCAGTATTGATTGTCCAAGGAGAATCTGACAAACTTGTGCCCATCGAATACGCAGAGTATGGAAGAGATTTAATGATTAAAAACGGTTATGAAGTCACCTATAAAAAATTTGACGGCGCACATACCGTACAAGGAGAGCTACTGCCATTTGTAATTGATTGGATAAACAAAAAATGAGATTTAAAACGTTTGCCAACAATGTATATACAAAATAGGTGTGATATTAGTAAATTCAATGCTTGTACCACGCTTCGACTTTCTTGTAATTTGATAAGGAAGTGGCACACAATCGCCTCCTTTGCATATTCTGACCGTTAGCTGTCATAGATTATCTTCACCAGTTTGACTCGTATTTACTTCTACCCTAACTTGTAGTTTAGAACAGAAGTATTTATGGCTTCTTTTAAGTATACCATACAAAACTTTTTAACTGAACATCGGGGATGGGTAGTTCTGTTTACCGCTCTGCCCTTGAGTTTTCTTTTCGATAAATATTTCACTTTTAGGAATTGGATTTATAGAAGTTTCATTGCCAGCAATAAGCTACACGAAAAACGCGTCGCTGTGGTACAAGAGCAGGTGAGAAGATGGAATGCATCCGGCAGGGAAAAGATGATGTGTACAGCAAGAAAACCCTGGCTGAATATGTCCCCACGCACGGCTACATTCAAAAAAGACTGCAACCAGATAGAGATCAATCTTCGTGACATCCTGGAAATTGATATCCAAAGACAAATTATTCGGGCAGAACCTCTCGTTGACATGGGATACATTACCCGCTACCTGCTTCCGAAAGGATGGGCACTCGCGATCCAGGTAGAGATGGAAGACCTGACAGTTGGCGGACTTTGTCTGGGCCTGGGAATGGAAACCAATTGCCATCGTTATGGCCTTATCCAGGAGACGGTGGAGGCTTATGAGGTCATTACAGCAGATGGCTCACTTATACGTGCAACCCGCACAGAAAATGCAGATCTCTTTTATGCCTTACCCTGGTCCTGGGGAACAATAGC
>JBDLIU010000629.1:0-1808 GCA_039714715.1 Bacteroidota bacterium | reverse complement strand
ATTAGTGGATCAGAACTTGACGAAATTGGTGCTACTACAATTGACCAGATGCTGGTTGGTAAGTCAACGGGATTGATGGTAACAAACCTTAGTACAACACCAGGTGCTGCTGCAAAAATAAGGGTGCGTTCTGGCAGTACGTTTACAGGATCCCAAGCTCCTCTTTGGGTAGTTGATGGAGTTATCTATGAGGATCCGGTACCCCTTAGCGCAGCCGATATTAACAGTTTTGATAACGTGAATATAATCGGGAATGCAATGTCCGGGTTAAACCCTCAGGATATTGAATCAATAAATGTATTGAAAGATGCTTCCGCCACAGCAATATATGGTACACGGGCAGCAAACGGGGTAATTGCAATTACTACAAAAAGGGGAATAGTTGGAAAGCCAAGCCTTTCATATCAGACCAGTGCAAGTTTTGTTGACAGGCCCAGATATTCAGATTTGTACATGATGAATTCGAAAGAGCGCATTGACCTGTCGCGTGAAATGTATGAAAGAAACCTGGGCAGTATTGACGAATATCATAATCTGGATTATCTAGGTTATGAGGGGGCCTTGCAACAACTCTGGAATGGCACATACAATTTTGAAGAATTTCAAAATCAGGTAAGCTATTTAGAAACTTTAAACACTGATTGGTTTGGTGCATTGTACCAACCAACGTTAAGTCAACAACATGCTGTAAACGTCTCCGGTGGTTCACTAAATGCCAGGTACTATACTTCTTTGGGAGTGAATGATAAGCAAAGTGCTGAAAAAGGAGTTGGATTAAACAGGATTACCAGCATGGCAAAATTAGACCTTGACATAAGCGAAAATATATTATTCTCCCTGAAGTTTAGCGGGTCGGTTCAAAAAGCGCAATATAACCACCCGTCGATCAACAGTTTCAATACTGCGATGAATACGAGCAGAACTGTTCCGGTATGGGATGAAAATGGCGACTTGTTCACTCAAAGCCGGGAAATTTATACGCGTCCAACTGGAGGTGGAAAAGTATATTCAGGATATAATATCCTCAATGAAATAGAGAACTCAGAACGTAACATTACCAATAAAAGTCTCACAATATCAGGAAATTTTCTGTGGAAATTCTTAAAATATTTCCAATTCCGAAGTATGTTTAGCTATCGGAATACAACCAACCTTTCAGAAGAATGGATAACAGAAGACACATACTATATTGCAAAATTAAGGACTTACAGTGATTTTAATGATATGATAATTAATGATGTAGCCAATGATGCAAGCGTTCCTTTCGGAGGTTTATACTCCAATGGAATGGTAACTCAGGATGCCTTTTCAATTACCAATAATTTAAATTTCAATAAGGTAATCGATAAACATGTGATAAACGTATATCTGGCACAAGAGGCAAGATCCACAACGTACTGGGGAGTTTCCGGATGGATGGCTCCCGGATACAACAACTCTCAGGGAAGAAGTTTTATCGTTTTACCGCAAATAGTGCATCTTCCAGAGCCTATTGGCTTAGATGTTAGCAATTACGATTATAAAAACATGATCTCGTGGCTCACTAGCGGTTCTTCTAGTATATACCCAACAATTACGGACCGAATTAATAACAGCCTTTCTGTGTTTGCTGTCTTCAATTACGTATTCAATAACCGTTATGTAATAAACTTTAACGTACGTAGCGATGGTTCCAATACATTTGGACAGTATGAGAGATATAAGTTTAAGCCGGTTTGGTCGGTATCTTCACGCTGGAACATACATAGAGAACCATTTTTTAATAAATCTGGTGTTTTAGAAGAACTGTCGTTTCGTGCATCATATGG
>JBDLIU010000628.1:0-1814 GCA_039714715.1 Bacteroidota bacterium | reverse complement strand
AATGTAGGGAATTTAGTTTAACACATTTAGAAACAACATGTTAAACTACTGTTAAAAACTAACTCAGGAGGTGAATTTGATGTCCTGAGAAAGGTGTCTAAGGAGAAGCAATTCTGTTATCAGCGCCGGTCAGAGCTAGCCCGGGTAGAAGAGGTGGGAACGTAAACTAAGTAATGTCTGAATGCTAGTTGCTTTCAGGTAACATATAGCCAAATTTTTCAATTTCCCAGGCATATTTCTCCATGACGATCTTTCGAGTTTCTTCATCATAGAAGTCCTGAATAGATATTATATGCTTCCTTACACCTTTTTTGAATTCTGGAATGCGCGAAGGTTCAAATGGGATTGAAAGGTGTTCGCATACATGCTTCATATCTTCATGTAAATATTCAAAACGAATAAAATAATCCACACATACTTCACCATCAATCATGTATTTGTTCTTATCAAGAATTTCACCTCCATTCTTAATCCAGGATCTAAAGAGTTCAATTTCTTTGTTCTTTTGCATTCTATCAATTGCTCCTCCAACGTTTAATATAGATCTCGCATATGCGATTAATCTCTGTATTTTACTGTATTTCTGCTTATTATATTTTCGATGAAAGTAGAAGCCAGAGATTAATTTATCATAGGGACTTCGAACCACAGTAAATTTAAAATATTGATCCCAGATATCCTGTCCAATTTGGTCGCGTATCATCTTGGCAGACATATGGTTGTACCATTTTTTTTCTGAAGTTGATTGGCCTCTGTATCCTATAATACCAGTTTCGGATATATACTCTTCACGTGAATGGGATTCCTTCCACTCACCTTCTGGCATACAATACTTCTCATAATAACTTTCAACTGAGGTGCCTGCTGTTTTAACGGTCTTTGTAAAAATGAAACTCTTTCTATGACTGATAAGCATATCTTAATAAAAGTTGGTTTCGTTTACTTAGAATTTGAACGTATTTATTCATTTAAAGTTACCAATAATATAAGCAATATGCCTGAAAATGTATAAATTGAATTTTGGTAAATCAAGGAAATCATTGTAGAATTAGCCGCTTTATCTAGAAAATAATATGACTATAGGTATGAAAGAATTAGATCGATTGGTTTACAGAAGACAATATGTTTTGGCCCCTGAAAAGATAGACTGTCCATTTATACACCAGACATATTCCATAAGTGATACATATGTTCTATATGCACATTCAGATCTTGAGGTTAGCGAGTATAAGAACGAAGACAGGAGATTGCTTTTGCTGGGCGATATATTTGATTATGAGAATAGTAGTAAAAATAATACCGGCATTCTAAAGGATCTGGCCACTTCAGGTATCGATGGCATCGCTGAAATGACTGCTAAATATACGGGAAGATTTGTGTTGATTCTGATGGAGAAGGAACGTATTATTTTACTCCATGATTCCATCGCTTACAAAAAGATTTATTATAGTATACGAAAAAAGAAGCTCTGGTTTAGCTCTCATCCCCATTTACTGGCTAAGATATTGGATTTGAGAAGTACCGAAGATCCATCCAAACTTGAGTTCTATAATTCGGCAGACTTCGTTCGCTTAAGTAATTCCAATTTAGGAGATACTACTTACTTTGATGATATCAGGCAATTGATGCCAAATCACTATTACGATGTAACAGCGAATCACATAGTACGTTTTTGGCCATCGGATAAAATTAAGCGTATCGGACTCGAGGAAGCAACACATCGCTGTGCTGCCATGGTGAAATGGTATATGGAAAGCATTGCCAACAGGTATAAAATCATGTTGCCTGTAACCTCAGGCTATGATTCAAGGTTG
>JBDLIU010000627.1:0-1823 GCA_039714715.1 Bacteroidota bacterium | reverse complement strand
TTTCACGGAGTGCTTGAACAACCAGGCCACTTATCTCTCCTTTTGCTGCAAGATTTTTGGGACTGGTTTTCTTGAACTTAATGGATTGATTACCTATTGTGATATTCCGCTGAGCACCATCGGTCAGATAGACAACCTTCATGGGAACTTGAGTTGACAATCCCAATAAATTGAGAGCCTGTACTCCTGTTGGAATAATTCGTGCTTTATCTCTTTTTGATATAGCTTTTGCAATTTCATCAATGGGGGGGTACAATACACCTAAATCTTTGTCAATTCTTGGGTACAAATAGATTCCATGGGCTAACCTGACTAAGACTTGCTTCTTTTCAAGTCTTCCCAAGGCAACATGTATCTTCTCGTAACTATCAATTTTGGAAAAGTTAGACGGGAAAAATATTTTCCCACGTTTATTATTCTTTAGCTTCTTAATTATCTGTACTTCAACCGACATAACTAATATTCTGAATGAACATATGTTAGAAATATAGTAAATATATCTAACAAAACACAAGAAACTTTGATGCTTGTCATTTAGAAGGCGGGTAAACCTGTAACGATGGATCTGGAATATAAGAAAGGGATAACTATTTTTAACCCTAATTCCAGAAAACCAGAATACACCAGGAGAATGAAAACAAAACTTACAATCGACAAAAATTTCACCCCATGTCCTGATTCGGATGGAGATGAGTTCTATCCGAATGGTATATTCGTTTTTAACATTACAAAGATGACTGAGCATATACAAGGAAATCCGGATGTCTTTGTTCCTGAAGAAATGTCTGTTAAGGAACTTTACAAATTCCTTTCAATAAATGAATCACATGTGGATTCAGTTGATATATCCAAACCAGTCATATTGGCAGAAATTGCTCCTTCACGGTACAACCTGATTGATGGCCAGCACCGGGTGGAAAAGGCTTATAAGATGGGAATCGAAACCCTGCAGGTATATAAACTTAATGTTCATCAGCACATCAGATTCCTAACAAGGAGAAAATCTTATGAAATTTACGTTGAATATTGGAACAGCAAAATAGGACAGTAAAAATGATCATTAGAGCAACTAAAAAACTTCTGAATACATCTGGTATTAAACCGATAAAGAATCTGAATGAATCAGCTGCACTATTACCGGGGGAATGGTATGCTGGACTGGTATCGACCGGAAGACAGGGGAAGATGTTGATACATTTCCGACATAGCTCAACAAAGCTTTCAATCCTTTATCCAGGAAAATCATTAAATAGGGCACATCAGGTATTTCCAGGCCGTGTAGAACAGCTTCTTGGAAGGCTCGGATATTCTAAACTTGTATTCCAATTTCAGTTGCATACCAAAAAAGAGATATACACGACCAATAGCCGAAGCATGCTATCACATATGACCCAGTTGAAATACGCCATTGATTACAGCATTGCGCTCGCTGAAACATTTGAGGATATCGATTATGATGAGATTGAAGATTCACTTAGTGACATGCTCTTATCGTCAAAGGGATCCAGAAGATACGAGAAACCAACAGATATATTACAGAGGTTGGTAAATGAACTATGAAATTCCAGTAAGTATTTACACCGAAGAGCCATTGAAAAAGTAAACAGATGCCTTTTGGGGCAAATGAAATACTCATAAATTGGAATTCCTCGATTCATAAATCCCATTAAATCAGTGTGATATCAAAATATAATGTAATAGAATGCCTAAAAGAGGCAATAGGTTACACTCCGCTACCGACCTCTGAAGGCCGCTAAATGCCTGGTAAACAAGTGTTTAGCGGCTTTTCTTTGGGGCAGATTTTCAGGCTATGATTGTATCAG
>JBDLIU010000626.1:0-1830 GCA_039714715.1 Bacteroidota bacterium | reverse complement strand
AGACTTGGTTATTCAACTGATTATTTGAAGTCAATTGGGGGTGAAAGCAATGCAAGGATCAAAGCAGGAACAACTGTCACATTAAAAAAAGGGAAAAACGTTGAATTCAAACCATTTAGTTGGAAAGATGATTATCTCGATTTATCAAAAGCACTTGGAAATCAAAGTAATGTTTGTGCCTATCTATACACAGAGTTGGAAAGTAAGACAGAGCAAATTGTAGCTTTACATTTGGGAACAAATGATGCAGGAAAAATGTGGATTAACGGTGAGCTTGCAACTTCTTATGTAGGGGATCGAGGTGCAAAACCTTCACAAAATACTGCACAGGTAAAATTGATTCATGGAAAAAGAACATCCGTTTTGATAAAGATTGATCAAGGCGGCGGCGGTTGGGGAGCTTATTTACATGTGTACGGCAAAAGTGCTCATGAAAAATTTATGGAAGGTAAACTCCCGGAAAGATTGGAAGTTCGTTCTATTGAGCACTATCCTTCTGAAGGAGAGGTAATGAATGTGTATCTAGAAAAATTATCAAACATTTGGTTTGAGATGAATGTACCGGTGAAATGGGAATTGCAAAACAATAATAAAACTGTTGTCATTAATGAAAGTGATGATAATATAAATATTTCAATACCTGAAAATTTTAATGGGGAAACAACCTTAAGTGCTACTAAAAAAGTTGGTGAAAAAGAGATAAAAGGGAAATTACAATTCTTTGTCAAAAATAAAGAGAAAAAAATATTTCCAGAAGGTAATGAAACAATAGCGATTGGTAACAGGTTGGAGCCGTTTGTTGACGATTATTTAATTCATAAACTCATTGATACAAAACTTGTTCTTCACAATCCACAATACCAGGGAAAGGTTTTACCATTTGATAAGCCATGGGAAGGAGCTCTGAGTGCGTATGTTACAATAATTAAGAATAACAATAAGTATCAGGCTTTTTATAGGGGATTACCTGTTGCCGCACCAGATGACACAGATTTATCAGTAACATGCTATGCAGAATCGGAAGATGGTATTGTTTGGAATAAGCCTGATCTTGGTATTTATGAAATCAACGGTACAAAAAATAACAACGTTATTCTTGCAAACGATCCTCCTTTCCCTCATAATTTCACACCATTTTTAGATGCAAATCCTTATTGCAAAAGCAATGAAAAATATAAAGCTCTGGCTGGTGATGTTAATACCGGACTTTATGCTTTTTATTCAAATGATGGTATCCATTGGGAAAAAGGGAAATCACCCATATTAACAGACGGAATGTTTGATTCGCAAAATGTAGCTTTCTGGTCTGAAGCAGAACAATGTTACGTTTGTTATTTCAGGACATGGACATCAGGAAACTTTTTAGGGTTTCGTACGATAAGCCGCACGACATCTAAAGATTTTGTGAACTGGACTGAGCCAGAAAGAATGAATTTTGGATATACTCCTATCGAACATCTTTATACTAATCAAACAAGTCCCTATTTCAGAGCACCACATATTTATGTAGCAATTGCTGCCCGGTTCATGCCCGACAAACAAGTGATAAGCAAAGAGGATGGCGAGCGAATAAACGCAATTCCACAGTATATCTCTGATTGTTCAGATGCAATATTTATGACAACAAGGGGAGGAAATAAATATGACAGAACTTTTATGGAAGCATTTATTCGTCCGGGAATTGGAGATAAAAATTGGGTATCACGTTCAAATTATCCGGCTTTAAATGTAGTACAGACTGGTGAAAATGAGATGTCAGTTTATATAAGCCGTAATAATACTCAGCCTACAAAACATGTAGCAAGATATAGTCTGCGGTTAGATGGCTTT
>JBDLIU010000625.1:0-1831 GCA_039714715.1 Bacteroidota bacterium | reverse complement strand
AATTTATCCTTCGTATATTTGATAATTACGTTGAAATCAGTAAGTCTTCTTTTGGAGAGATATCTGAAATGGATTTATTTGAAATTTGGGATCACCTTGGGTGTAGACCCAGCTCTGATTAACACACCTATGTGTGAACTCATCTTTTTCTGAATGCAATTACATTCTCTGGCAAAGTAATTTCCTTTATATAATACTCTGACAATATCTCCCATCCTTTATCAAATTGTTCACTTTGTACTAAACTCCGTGCAGTTAAAACACCCTGACCACCTTTTATATCCCAACGCATTCCAGCACATTTCATTCTTTGAGTCACCAATGTCTTGCATGTTGCTTCTGTAACCCCCGAACCAATGGGGTAGTTATTTTCAATCGCTTCAGCATATTTCATTCTGTGACGGTTGTTTCTGAAATAGTTTAATTCAGTTGCCAACTTTTTATTTTTAGGTGCATTGCTGCTCAAATATCTCAGTGTATTAATGACTTTTTCTATGCCACCAATTTCATTTTTCAGCAGGCTTTTATATTTTTGATATTGAGAAATTGTCTTAGCGTTGTCTTTGCCATAGGCTAGTTCAAAAGCGTCATTAAGATGGTCGCTTGCGTGGAAGTAATCCAGTAACTCTGTTCCTAATCCAGGCAGTAATTGCTGACTCAGAAATCGCCAGTTATCGACAGCACCATCTGCTATTTTTATGATATTAATATCGGGTTGTTCAGAAACAACCGTATTCATGATTTGTTGAATCAGATTTTTAAGTGTTTTTTTGCTTTCTTCGGGCATACGTCCAAAGCGCAGTGTTTTCAACCGCTCACCATCTGCATCATAAAAGTTAATGGCCGCACAACTGGCTTCACGATAAAAGGCTTTTGCTTTCTTTTCCTGATAGTCTTTTTGCTCCGTATCGGTTGGTTCTTCTGGTAATTCAGGCATTTGATAGCCATTTTCAATTTTTTTGTTCAGTGGGATCATGATCCCATCCAGAGAAGCACTGACAGTCACTGCATTTTCAGGTATTGTGATTTCATGGCACAGTGCCTGCTCTAATTGAGATTGATTGATATCCCACATCTCACCCAACTGAGTTGACAGACGAGTCAGAGAGCTTTTTGATGGTTGCAAATAACCAAATTCTTTAAAGAGCTTTTCACCCTGATAAGGTGAAAGATGAGCACTCACATAACATCCTAAACGGGCAGCAGAAGGTGTCCAGAAATCTTCGATAATTCCTGCCTGTAATTCCAATGGACAGATGCAATGACCATCAGCTCGATATAATGAACGCTCAAGGCTTATCTTGCCTGCGGCAGTAAGATAACTTTGATTACTACGAATAACCTGATGGTAAACTTTGCCCTCATATTCAATAAGAGGTACATCAATGTCATATTGAGATAAAGTCTCCTGAACCACGAATTTCTCTAAGTCACCCACTAATTCTTTTATGGCTTTTTCTGCTTGTTCAAAAGAGTCATAATTTTTTTGTACATGACTCACGTTACCTAAAAATTGAGCAATGGAATTAAAATGGTCATCATGAAACTTGCTATTCATTTGAACGGGATGTGATAATGGCATTGAGTAGACTCACTTGAAAAATGGTTGTGTGGTAACTCTATTTTGATCCTGAGTTCTACTCTTTTCAATAGCAAGCTGATAATTTTTCAGAAAACGTATCAATCGTTCATCTAACATATTGATTTATGTCTCATTGCCAGATCTACACCCGATCACCTTGAAGAAAGTTTAAAATTACCTGTGCCGGTTTTAACCACTTTTGACAAGTGTTATACCTCATCACCAGAAGCTCAGTTACAATATGGCTCA
>JBDLIU010000624.1:0-1874 GCA_039714715.1 Bacteroidota bacterium | reverse complement strand
TTTTCCTTCCTCATCTAAATTAAACATGGCAAAGGCATCTGCATTCATATCCTGATATTCCCATTTAATAGCAAAAGTATTAGCCTTATAATAAGACATTGGGCCATTTAGTTTTGGAGACCGATATGATTTAAACCACAGCTTATCGCCTTTCATGAAAACTTCAATTTTACCAAACCAACTATCTTCATATACTCCGATATAATTATTGAAATTTAGGTGCTGACTATTAGCAGATTCTACTGTTTCCCATACTTTTGAGCTTACCAGATCGGCATTATTTTCTCTTTTTATATAACGTTCATAATAGTAATCAGTCCAGTTAAAATCATCTAATTCCAGATAACTATCAACAATTGATTGCGAAACAGCACTAAAAACACCTGCTCCGCCATTTGAAGTATTGGTCAAAACAACTACACCTAGTCCTAAATCAGGAATCAACACAGTTATTGAAAGCATACCCGGCAATCCTCCTGTGTGCGATATGCTCATATTACCTTTGATGTCCGTCAGCCCCCAGCCTAATCCATAGCCACGAAAGTGAGAATTATATCGTGGGTTTCTGTTTACCGGCAGGCTAGTGTGTATTGTCCACATTTCATGTTGGCTTGTCTCAGCAAAGAGCTGCCTTTCTAAGTTTTTACCATATTTTCCTTTGTTTAAATGCACCAGCATCCAGTTGCATATATCATTCACATTTGAAAGAATACCTCCTGCTGCACCATTAACCATTTCTTCAAAAGATGGTATTGTTCGGATTTCACCTGTTTCAGTTGAATGGGGTATTGCCAAATTACTTTTATCCTTCATTCGTGATATTGAGCCAAAAGTATTGTCCATTTCTAAGGGCTGCATTATCCGTTTTTCTACAAATTCTTCCCAACTCATTCCACTGATCCTTACAATAACTTCACCTGCTACAAAATACAGTAGGTTGTCATAATCAAATTTTGTACGAAAAGCAGATTGGGGTTTAAAATACTGAAAACTTGACAATACATCCTCAATTGTAAAATCAGCCCCATCAGGGAAAAACATAAGATCTCCAATACCTAATCCAAGTCCACTACGGTGGGTCAACAGGTCTTGAATATTAAAATTTTCGGTTACATAGGCATTATACATTTTAAATTCCGGGATATGGTCTTTAACCTTATCCTGCCAAGATAATTTACCTTCTTCTACTAATAAAGCGAGTGCTGTTGTAGTAAAAGCTTTACTATTTGATGCTATGGCAAAATTAGTGTGTTCATTTACCTTTTCATTAGTATCTATTGATTTTATACCATAACCTTTGGTATGAATTATTTTACCATCTTTTACAATACCAACTGCTACTCCTGCAACATTAAATTTATTCATGGCATCTTCTACAAGTCGATCAACTTCGTTGGAAGAGATTTGAGCATGCACATTACTTATTGATAAAATAGCAAATAGTGATATAAACACTATTTTATAGCTTAGGTTTTTCATAAGATTAAATATTTTCATTAATATAGTTTACAATAGCATCGCAACCATCAATAAGCGGGTCCACACATGGTAAGCCCGTATCTTTTGACAAATTAATGAGGTATTTTTCTCGCTCATCAGTAGGTAATCTCGAAGTATTAACGCTAATTCCCACACATTTTATGTTAGGGTTGGTAAGTTTACCCATTTGTACATTCAAATCTACACATTCCTGAATAGACGGTAGTGAGTAATGATCCCACCCGGATATTGTCTTGCGTGTAGCCTCATGGCAGACAACAAAAGCATCTGGTTGTGAACCATGCAACAAACCAAGACTGACACCTGAATAACCAGGATGAGATAAAGAAGCTTGCCCTTCAATTATATCCCAATGATCAGTGTCATTGTCAGGT
>JBDLIU010000623.1:0-1894 GCA_039714715.1 Bacteroidota bacterium | reverse complement strand
ACCCATTACAAGAAATATACCCGCTTTTTTAGCCATTTCACCCAGTTGATCTGTGTGCTTACCGGGAACCTGAACGCTGTTTTGCCAGTATCTTTTGTACTGATCACGGCCTTCTTCAGTACGACTGCCTACAACAGTACCAAACCCAAGACCAGCAGGATATCCCGGCAAAAATGTTTCGGGGAAGACAAGGAGTTTAACACCTTCGTTTATTGCTTGTTCTATATACTCTTCTACTTTTTTTATTGATTTCTCCAAATCGAAGATTACGGAGCCGGCTTGAACACAGCCTACTTTAAACTGCTTTGCTTGTTTCATTGTTAACTAATTCTTCTTTTTCTGATAATCAAATCTTTCATCAAACACTTCAAGATGGTCAATTTTCGCCTCGCTGTTCATTCTGAAGATTGCCATACCGGCACCATACCATTCCTTGTCAAATGTTATTTGATAGGTATTATAATGCCAGTGCTCCAGTGTTCCTTTTATCGTATTGTTAAGGTCAAACAAGATGGCATCTCCTGACTTTGAAATGCTGATCGTGCCGTAATGCTCATGAAAATACTCACCTATAAGACTATCCAAAGCAATTGTAGCAGGTGCATTTTCAACTTTTTCGGGCTCTTCTTCATCAGGCCTTAGCTCGTTATATAGTTTTTTAAGTTCGGTGCTCCAATCGTATGTGATCTTATTATCCATAAACAGGTCGAAAGTTGTGTACATAATCGCATGTCGAATCTCAACATGATCAAGATTAGAAAACACATAAACGCCTATGTTTTCTTCAGGCATCAATCCGGCAATTGCTACCATGCCCGGTAAACTACCGGTATGAAAATTAACAATTCTTCCTTTGTAATCATGCTGGAACCAGCCTAAACCGTAGGTTGTCCAGTTTGGTTTAGTGATCCTCTGTGAAGGATAGAATTGGTTAGGCGGAATTATCTGCTGTGGCTTAAATAATTCGTTAAAGTTTTTACTACTGATAAGCGTATCGCCATTATAAATACCATTGTCAAGAAGAAACTTAATCCATGTAGCCATATCGCTGATACTTGACCACATTGATCCGGCCGGACCAATTTCGTCAGCAACAAGTTGCTCAGTAGTAATTATTTTATCATCTATCTTGTAATGAGCATTCGCTATATTGGGATTATCCTTTACTCTTTTGTAATAGGCATAGGTTTCGTTCATGTCCAGTGGTTTATAGATATTACTGATCAGCATATCCTCCCATGACTGATTACCGGCTTTTTCTACTACCTTGCCAGCAGCCAGGTACATCAGGTTTTGATAGATAAAACCTGACCGCAAAGAATAGGAGGGTTCTGCCTCCCTTATTTTATATAAAGCACTATCTCCACTGATGTTCATCATCGACCACAAGTAATCTGTGTTTCCTAATCCGGTCCTATGTGTTAACAGGTCTCTTATTGTGATCTCTCTTGTAATGTAGGGATCGTATAATTGTAGCTCCGGTAGATGATTGATAACCTTGTCATCCCAATTGATCTTTCCTTCATCTGCCAGAATAGCTAGCGCAGCAGCAGTAAATGCCTTTGTGGTTGAAGCACAAACAAATAAGGTATGCTCATCCACAGGTTCATTTTTTCCAATAGTTCTTGTGCCATAACCTTTTGTGAAAACTATCTCACCATCTTTAACAACAGCAACAGCAAGTCCGGGAGCTTCCCACTGTTCAATGGCATTTTCAATGTACTTATCTAAGATTTTTACTTGTTTCTGCCACTTCTGAGCATGTAAATTGAGTGATAAAAACAGGGTAGTTGTTAATACAATACTGATTCTCATAATTCGACAATTAGGTTTTACTTCCTAATATAGTCAAATCGTACTCCAAATGTTTCCAGGTATTTTATAATCGGTTCGC
>JBDLIU010000622.1:0-1902 GCA_039714715.1 Bacteroidota bacterium | reverse complement strand
CATCGAGCTGAATTGAGCTTTTAAGTTTCACATGAATATGTCTGTCTCCAACAACCTCTATTGTGTCATTTACATAACCCACAAAGCTCACAACCAACATATTGGATTCGTCAGTTCTATTTAAGCTAAAAAATCCTTTTTGGTCACTTGCACTTCCTGTTGTGGTGCCCAACCAATATACATTGGCTCCTTCAAGTGGCACTTCATGTCCTTGCTCATCTTCTTCTACAATTCTACCCTTCACAAAGTCACTTACTTCCTGAGCCATCAATAAAGACGGTGTAAAAAACAATAGCGCTATAAATACTTTCCTTTTCATAAAGCTACCCTAATGGTCTTTTGCTCCATCCCTGTAATGACAGCAAAAAGGAAGTTTTTTATATACTTCATCATCAGCTTTTTCCTTTTTGGTATCATGGCCATGCTCTGCCACAGCTTTGTGAATTTGCAACTCATCTGTTTTGTATGAGTTATAAATTACCTTGAGCATTTTTGTTGTTTTATCCCACTCGGCTTGTTTAACACCTTTTATCAGGGCAGCGTTTTCAATGCGCTCTTCGCACATGCTGCAGACTCCTGATACATGGAATTCTTTAGTTACTACTTTACTGATCTTATCCTGAGCATGCAAATTGTTTGATGTTAATGCGAACAGAACAAGGATTATTATTGATTTTAATATGGTTTTCACTTTTGATTGATTTTTGATTGAATAAATATTTCTTCTGGTCGTAGGTTAACCTACGACCAGTTTAATGGTTCAATCAAAAATTAACCGTAATACGTGAGCGAGCAGTTTTGCAGCCAGATAGGTGGACTATCCGGCGGGGGAAGATCGTAAATATGAAATTCTCCTTTATTGGTGCTCTTGTTTAATCCAATAGAATTAATGTCGGGGTATGTGAATTCCCCAATTAAAACCTTAGTATCAACTATTAGTGATGGACTGATTTGCTGATTTTCATCCATAGCCTGGTAGAAGATCTCATCTTCACAGCAATCAGCCATATCTTCCTGATCATCACAGCAACAATCGCCATGGGTGCCCAGCATTACCACATACTCTACCTGCCCGAGGCAGTAGTGCACATTAATACCTACCCCTACCGAAACGATAAGGTAAAAAGGTAAAAGCGCTATGATGGCGAGTTTTTTCAAAGTAATAGTTAATACAAAGATATAGATTTTATTAGAACATCCATATTCTTCAATCTTCCAACGTATTACAGATCAAAAAGTTATAACTTCACTTAATGAACCTGAAAGAAGAAATTCTTAAAGCAGACTTTATTGGTAATACGCTATCTGCCGCTGTTACTATTGGAGATGATAAAAAGAAGTTTGCAGAACTGATGAAGTTCTTCTTTAGTGCGGAAAGTATTTATTCACAAAGGGCCTCGTGGGTGATGGCACATGTTACAGATAAACACCCTGAGTTGATCACCCCCTATCTTGACAGGCTTGTAAAGAATCTCTTTAATCCATTGCCGGATGCCACCAAGCGTAGTTCTGTGAGGCTATTGCAGTTTATTGATATTCCCGAAAGACTATGGGGAGAAGTAATTGAAATCTGTTTTCAATTTATTTCAAGCAATGAAGCCGCAGCTATAAAAGCTTTCTCAATGACTGTTCTTTTTAATCTAACCAAACAGGTACCCGACATTGCCCATGAATTAAAAATTGTTATCGAAGACCAGATACCCTATGCTACTCCAGGCGTAAAAAACAGGAGTTTGAAGATATTGGCAGAGTTGGAGAAGATGGATTTTGAGTTTCAAGTTGGAAGCCCGCCTGATAGTCGGACAGGCTGAAAGGTAAAAGCTCGAAAAAGCTAACCGCAGAGTCACGCAGAGGATACGCAAAGCTACGCAGAGGTTAAAATATTAATGCATTGATATTTTA
>JBDLIU010000621.1:0-1912 GCA_039714715.1 Bacteroidota bacterium | reverse complement strand
CGAGAGTATATAAAAAACGAATTGAATGATGATATAATATTGCTTTATCATACCGGACCTTCCGGTAATCAATCTCCACGACATTTTACGAATTCGAATACATTTGATGAGGCTCAACGCTTAGGTTATATGCTTGGAGAGCGTATTATCGAAAGTATAAAGCAATTATCTGAGAGTGATTTTCAAGAAGCGGTTTCTCTAAATATTCACTCTGATAATGTGATGCTGCCCAAAAGAGAATTTATGTCTGTAATTGAAGCAGAACGAAAACGTATTAAAGCAAAAGAGAAGCTAGAAAGATTGAGAGAAAATAATGCCTCTAATACTGATATAAGAACTGCAGAAGTCGATTGGTTTGGAGCTGAGGAGAATAAACAGTTGGCTGAGATGGCTGTAAATGGAAAACTTGATAAAGTATATAAATCTGTTCTACCTGCTGAAATCAGTTTGATTTCAATAGATAAAAGCAGTTTCATTTTTCTTCCTGGGGAGATATTTGTAGAATATTCTTTAGCAATAAAGGAAAAAACACCAAATACATATGTGGCTAGTCTTTCTAATGGTGTATTGGCGGGCTATATTGTTACCGAGGAAGCTGAACAAGAAGGTGGATATGAAGCGTCTAACAGTATTTTCCCAGCAAAGGCGGGTAAAGTTATTGTTGATAAAGTTCTAGATATGCCAAAAAACAATAAAGAGATAGAAGAAACATAAACACGACTAAAATGAATTTTCAGATGAAGTTATTTAACAATTTTCAAAAAACAAAGTAAGAATGAGCACTTTAGACTGGATCATTATAGTTGCCTATGGTATAGGAATGTTGCTTATCGGATTTTATTATTCCCGAAGTAATAAAGATGCTGATGACTATATGTTAGGTGGTAGAGGAATGAAATCGTGGAAAGTTGGAATTTCACTTTTCGCTACTATGTTCAGTGCAATATCCTACCTCTCTATGCCGGGGGAAATGATTAAACATGGCCCGATGATTTTCTTAATGATCGTAGCAATGCCATTGATATACTTCATCGTTGCCTACTTCTTCATTCCATTTATTATGAAACTTAAGATAACGAGCGCATACGAATTGTTAGAAACCAGGTTAGGTTTGAAGAATCGTGTTCTCGCTTCAACCTATTTTTTAATAATGCGTTTTCTTTGGATGTCAGTTGTCATTTACATGGTAGCTGAAAAAGTAATTATTCCGATAATGGGATGGTCGGAGCAAGATGCCTTGATGGTGGGAATTGTAATGGGAGTTATTACTATAATTTATACATCTACAGGCGGATTGCGAGGTGTAATAATAACAGATGTTGTGCAATCATTCGTTTTATTCGGAGGTACAATTCTTGCATTTATTATTATTGTAACGCAATTAGGTAGTGTGTCGGCTATTATTCCTACAGAATGGCCGGAACATTGGGCTGGCTGGGTCTTTTTTGATACCGATGTCAGAATAAGTTTTCTAACGGTATTTATTGGGTCAGTAGGATGGTATGTTTGCACGGCAGGTTCAGACCAAATGACTATTCAGCGTTATTTAGCTACACGGGATGTTAAAGCTGCACAAAGAATGTATCTAAGTAATATAATTGTTGGTGTTGTTGTTCAAATTTTGCTGATTTTTATAGGGCTTGCGCTTTTTGCTTATGTTAAAATGAATCCTGAGTTTTTGGGAGCAGGATTATCTATAACTGATGGAGCAGATACCTTATTTCCCCGATTTATAGCCATTGGTCTTCCGGTAGGCTTTTCCGGCCTTGTATTTGCCGGTTTGCTTGCGGCTGCAATGTCAAGTCTTTCATCGGGGATTAATTCCTCATCCTTATCTATCGTTAATGATTTTATTCTCCGTCTAGGGAATAAAACAATGAGTGAGACAAAAAAGGTAAAACTGGCTACGGTT
>JBDLIU010000620.1:0-1925 GCA_039714715.1 Bacteroidota bacterium | reverse complement strand
ATTTAAAAGATACTGATTGGACTAAAGTATTCTTTAGAACGGGAATATCTCAGGATCATACGTTATCTTTAACCAGCGGAGGAGCAAATATGAACTCTTTTACATCTTTTGGTTTCTTCGATCAGGAGGGAGTATTGGTAGATAGTAGGTTAAAAAGATTTAACTTAAGAAATAATTTGACAGCAAAATCAAAAAATGACAGATTAAATTTGTCCACAACAATATCATTGAATAATTCTAATAATGATTCACCCAATAACGTTGGATCAGGAGCCATAAATAGAAATTATGCATTAGGTGGTATGATATCTGTACCTTACATTTCTCCTGATGATTACACACCGGGTGAAGGTGGTTCAATACCTGTTGTATTTTCTAACACGCCATTATTCTTACTTGACAGACTTGATACCTATACTCGATACGAAAACGAAGTAAAAGCATTAGCAGGAGTGAATCTAAGTTACAAATTAACAGATAATATTAAGTATAGTGCAAAATTAAATACTGACTATACTGAAGTTCAACTTACCAGAGCTGAATCTCCAATATCATTCAATGCAGTCTATTTTGCTGAAGCTGGTAATGATACCCCCGGGTTTCAAAGTCAATCGTCTGATCGAATATTTACATACAATATTGTAAATCAATTATCATTTGAAAAGAATTTCAATGAGAAGCACAACCTGATGGTAAGTCTTTTTTCTGAATATTTTAAAGCACACAGAAGATACTTAGGGTATTTTCAAGAAGGACTTGATCCAAGGGTGTACTTTCCGGGAGACGGAAGTGCTTTTGTGTCTGACAACCCCGATAACGACTGGTATGTAGATACTCCTTTTTCCGATTGGGCAGATGCAGGTCTGTTATCTTACTTTGGAATGCTTGATTATGATTTCAATAGCAAATATGGTGTTTCTAGTACTTTAAGACGTGATGCATCATACCGATTCAGAGAATCAAATCGTTGGGCTACATTCTACTCTTTCTCAGGCAGATGGAATATTGATAAGGAAAAATTTATGGAAGACTCTGTATTTGACTTATTAAAACTAAGAGCCTCTTACGGTACAACCGGTAACCAAAGGATTGATGATGTTGAAGGTAGAACAGCACCTTTCGCATTACCAAACCGTTTCCTTGACCTATACGAAATTGGGTCAGGATATGGAGGGCAAAACTCTATTTATGCTACTCAGACAGGAGTGTCTGATTTAAGATGGGAAACGATCACCCAAGCAAATATTGGTCTTGACTTTGAATTGTTTAACAAAAGATTGAGAGGTAATGCAGACGTATATGAGAAAACAACAACTGACTTATTTGAATTCATGGATGTTCCTTATACTTCAGGTGCAGAAGATGGTGGCTTATATATAAACGGCACGGGAGAGCTTGTTAACAAAGGTATTGAATTAAGTTTAAACGGAGATGTAATTAAACAAGTTGATGGTGTGAATTTAAGTTTAAGGTTTGTAGGAAACTACAATAAAGTGAATCGATTTGGTTCAGAAGCAACTGATGTAGAAGACGGCGGAAAATTATATCAATATTATAGGTATAGATACATTGGAGTTAACCCTCTTAATGGAAATTTATTGTTCTTAGATGCTGATGATAATGTAACCGAAAACCCCGATCAAGATCTGGATAGAGTATTTACAGACAAAAACAGATACCCCGATTATCAAGGTAGTTTTGGATTTGATTTTGATTATAAAAACTTTTTTATATCAACAACATTTAACTATGCAATAGGTATTGACCGATTTGATTATAATTACCAAGGATTCCATGACCCGGATGCAATTGGTCAATTTAGACATTCAAATGAGATCATGAACTATTGGACTCCTGAGAACAGAGAGACAAATATTCCATCTTTAGATGCTTCAAATTACTCATTATGGGGTGGCAGTGACATG
>JBDLIU010000619.1:0-1993 GCA_039714715.1 Bacteroidota bacterium | reverse complement strand
ACATTAAATGAGGATACTTTTTCTTGAGAAACTTTTTTTGATGGCTTAGGAATTTGAACTCAGGAATAACATTCAAACCGTTTTTTCTTGCAAAGTCTACAACATCTACAAATTCCTGGATTGACCATGTCAAGTGATCAGGTAAAACAGAAATACTGTTGAAGCGAACTCTCATCCCAAGCTGTAAAATGAGTGTGTTAAAATGGTTTTGTCTTGCCAAGGAGATTGCTTTTTTAATTCTTTTAGGGGTCACATTAACCGCATTCCCACCGCCTATTACCAGATGAAGCGCCCTGATATTGTGCTCTGGCATACTCAGCAGATCAAAAATCGGCAATACCCCCCCTTGATCAGCAAAGAACTGCAACCAAACCATGCCATGTATAGCCCCCTGAACATCCGCTGCTTTTACAGATAGTATCTTATTAACTTTATCTACACCAATCCTGTAACTACCTCGCTTATATTCAGGAAAACTAGTTGTTTGCACCTTGTCAACATAAACAGCAAAAGATTCTGAAACAGGCAGCAAAGACAATGCTTTTGTAAATTCATTAGAAATATAAGAGAGTTGGGATTTCCAGGCTGCAGCGACAGAAAAGCTCGTGTTAGCGCCCAATCGTACACTTCCATCACGAAGCTTCAACATGTCAGGTGATGGAATCATTCGCCTAATCTCGTTAAAGTTTTCTGTTGCAGTGGACGCATAAGCAGTTACACTGCTATTAAATATTACGCAAATAAGCAGAAAAAATATATTGTGTCGCATAATGTCTATACTGTACCTTAAAAAACCAACCGAAGTTTAATTGAAGATATGTAATAAATCATCCATTAAATATAATAGTATTTCTAATCCGAGCTTGTGCAGCAAACTGCAAACCATGTACGCACAGAAGTTGATGAATTCTTGATCCTGAATAATATCGCACCATATAAAGAATAGTTTATTTATGTTTCAGATAAGCTTTCATCTTTCTTCTTCGTTTTAAGTTCTGCCCAATGATTTACAACTAAGCCAGCGAGTAGCCAATAGTAAAAAGAGAATGTTCTGATATCCCAGCCCTGATAAAGAAAGTTTAATGGTAGTGCAATAATTGTTAATGCACACAGCACAGTGCCAATCAGTTTCCAATCACCATTTCCATGTATGGAGATATGTTTTCCAACACGATACAATTTCAACATCATCATTAAATAGATTGCCACACCGAGCAATCCATAGTAAACAAGCATAGAAACCCAGTATACGTCTTCAAAAGCATTATAACTGGCCAGCTTTCCGAATGCACCGCCAATTGATGCAAGTTTCTCTTTAGCAAATGACTGATCTGCACTATATCCCAGAATACTTACAGAAGATAGCATTGTCGAGCCTACCTGAGAGATAAACCAACCTCTGGACGATCTCATTGTTCTCTCCCAATATTCACCATAGGACAATTGAGTAAGAGATGCCAGCGGGGAAATTTCCTGTGTTTTTTCTTTAACGACGACACCTGACCTCAATGAAAAAAAGCTGAGTGTGACGATCATTAAAACCATAAGAGCTGAGGATATAAAGATTTTTTTTCTGCGATCGCTGTACAGCAAATATATAATGGGCAGAATCATCAATGTGATTGCCAATACACCTCTTTTGTAGCTAAAGACAATTCCTAACAGTAGAATCAGAGCGACAACCAGTAATTTCAGTCTAGCGATGCCCGATTTCATAAACCAAATTCTTGATAAAATAATCACAGATGCTATTAGTAACAGCATGCTGAAAGTAACAGGCTGCCCCAGTGATCCGGCAACCGCACCTAATTTATACACACCCCCAAAAAGATTAAAATTTCTGTCGCCAACTCCAACGTCAGTCTCAACTTTTCTTGGCGCGAATATTTCCGTCAATATGTCCGGTCCTAAATACTGAACCACTCCGATTCCAGCTTGAATTAGCGCAACAACAACTCTCAAGTAAAGCAGATGCGAGCTTTGTTTCTCGGTG
>JBDLIU010000618.1:0-1999 GCA_039714715.1 Bacteroidota bacterium | reverse complement strand
CCTGAATCGACAGAATATCTTATACTTAATTGAATATAAACAGGAGTAATTATGATAGCTTTTTTTAATAATGCCATCGTAATAGGGTTTGCAGGATTTGTTGCTGACTATATTCGTAAACGATATCAACTACATAAACAAACCCAGGAAAAACAAGATGAACTTTTGAATGACTTGTCTCACCATATGGCGAACGTAATTGGAGAGACAAGTATGTTAATTATGGAGTTATCTAATAGTATAACTGGCGGTAAAGTAGATTTTGAAATGCTTGACTCTCATAAAGCAGCCTGGAATGAGAGTATTATGGAATGGAATATTTCTAATGCTACCTATTATTACAAAATACAAAAGTTGACTGCAAAACCGCATTCCGCAGCAAAGTTATTTAGAGATACTGATTTTAGTCAGGAAATATTAATTGTTGGTAAAAAAGTAAACATAGAAGAGAAAACGTCTTTGGTTTCTGCTGTTTGGATATTATCCAAGACAATTTTACGTGTATTACCAAATTATGAAGCAATACTACAAGAACTTCAAAGCATTCTTAAGAAGAAAGATAACCCAGAACTTATAGAGGCAACAATCCAGGTTTTGGATAATATGGAAGATAACATTAAACCCAGTTCTCAGTGTTATACCGTTAAAGAAATTAAGAAGATTTTATTAGACCAGGACAATGAAAGAAACGATTTAGAAGACTGGTTATTTAATAAAGACACAACATTACTGTCTTGTTGCTATAATGATTTACTTGCAGACACTCGAGGATCTTCTAAACCATTTTTACCCGAAAGTGATGATGAAAAGCTCGTTTATAATGTACTTTGGCTGCTAGATAGATACAAAGAGATGTTTGGTTTATTCGCTCAAGTAGATAAAAAAATTCAAGAATTCATTCCTGTACTAAATAAAGAATTTCAAGACGCAAAATATTGATTGTACAAATATTTCAGCATCAAGTTTTGGCATTAGCCTTTACCTGATGGTACACAAATAAAGCCAAAGGTTCTATCAGCCAGCCGGAAACGCCGACCAGCGGATGTTGTTTATAGGCTAAAAATACAGCAAAAGCCCCAACCGTGGGAATAACCGTCATCATATAGATAACACGAGTTTTTAAAATTATCACCTGCCCAGGTTCCCTGTGCAGATGATCGTTACGAATCACGTAGGCTGCCAACGCGGCGACGAGCAATCCGTTCACCACCATTAGAACGGAAAAAATAAGAACGACAAATGGCGTATCGGGATATTTTCCAAGCAAGTGAGAGCCAAAGGGAATGAGTGAACACGCTGCCAGAAGACAAAATGTAAGAATGATGGACCAGCGGTCACACCCGGATATGTATACCCAGATTATGTGCTGCTCCTGCCAGATTCTGGCAATCATAATAAAGCTGATGAGCCAGGCAACAATCTCCGGAATCTGTGCTCTTAAAGCGTCATGAAGAAGGAGTTCGGCACCGTTCCCCTGAACTTCGGGTAACTTCAGCTCAAGAACCAGCAGCGTAATGGCGATGGCGATAACTCCATCAAAAAGAGCGGAGAGACGCTCATTAGTACTAACCAAAAATTTAGTATTCATCTTTTTACACTGTGAAAAATGGATTTTACTTCACTATTTACATCACTTCGATGTCAGTTAGTGAAACGCCCTGTGCGGATCCACATGCCGGGTGCTGTGGGAGCAGGAGAACAGAGCCCCCCAGCTACCCTATTATGTTTTTACCAACTCTAGAAGATTCTCTATGGCACGGATATTTTCAGGAACCGGATCATTATTTGAATTATACCATATAGCTTGTATACCAATATCTAAAGCACCTTTGATATCTTTTTCAAGTCCATCGCCTATCATAACCACCTCAGATATACTCGCCCCTAGATCTTTCAGGATATGATCATAAAACGCCTGGCTTGGCTTCTTTAATCCCAACGTTCTGTAACAATAGACGTTTTCAATGTATTGGTTTATTCCAACTCGACTGAGCGCCTT
>JBDLIU010000617.1:0-2011 GCA_039714715.1 Bacteroidota bacterium | reverse complement strand
TGATCTTTCTATTAGCAATCTTTCGTCCGAAGCTGGAAAAACAGCGACTGTTTCGTCTGCCGCACTGGTTGGAGCCAATGCCGAATATTCAGACGCTTGGGATTGTCTTTGTTTTAGGATTCAGTGCGGTGGCTGTTAGTTTGCCAGTATTGATACTCAATGAGCCGAAAACCGTAACGAGTACTTATGAGGTTCTGGAGCCTGAAACATGGATAGGCAAGGAACTACCTATTCTGGAGCATATTGATATTGGCGAACAGCTGAAAACCGGCAACTGGCTAGTGATGCTGTATCATCATGACTGCCTTGGTTGTACAGAGGCGATTCCGAAGATCGAACAGATGGCTAGAGATTTAGAATCTAGCGAAGGTCTTTTACAATTTGCATTGATCGAAGTGCCTCCGTATGGCCCGCCTGACGCTGGCCCGGTGAGTGCGAATACATTATGTGATGTTGGCAGGTTAAATCTAAGCAAGGAATGGTTCGTAACCACGCCTGCACTATCTTTGATACAGAAAAGCTATGTTCTTCAGTCATGGGAAAATGCTATTCCTGAACTTGAGGAACTGATAAATATTCGTATTCAAGCAATAAATAATGTTGGATTGAAGCGTGAGTTTGCGATAAAATAGGAAGGGAGGTGATTGGCATTGTGCAAGGAATGAAACAAGAAGGTACTTGATGGAAATTGTCGATGTATATTATGAGAAAACCAGAAAGGATTTTGAAATGAAAAAATCAATGGTAATTGGCTCGTTTGTTCTTGTAGTTGTTTTGCTTTTAGTTGTTGTAAAACAAGTTTCTGCTGAAACTTGCGAGGCTAATAAAAGATGTGTATTTAATGATTGTGGAAACCCCTCAGCTCAAAGCCCATGTGACAACAAAGAAGATGATTGGTTGTGCGTGGGTTGTACTGCAACAAATGCATTGCCTGTCTGCAGTTTCATAGACGATAATCAAGTGCAATGTCAAATATTAGGCCTTGCTACTGATTGTGGAGATATGGTTAAAGGCAAATGTGATGGTGGTGAATGCAAGGACACTCAGTTTTTTAATTCGAATTGCGGCCTGGACTATTGCACCACAAATTATTGATTTTGTTCTATAGAGTAATTTTACAATCCCCCATCTTCAGGAGCTGATGGGGGATATCTTTTAGTGTATATAGGATTGACGTATCTGCTATGTGTAAAGGATTTTATGATGTGTTCACAAAAGAGTAAGGCATTGTATTTGATGGTTTTATGTTGTGTTTTAAGCTTTTTTGGTATTTTATATGGGGGAACAATTGCCTCTGATATTACAATAAATGATATTGTTTCAGGACTCGAATTACGCTCGGTACATTTGAATTTAATGAAAGCTCAAACCGATGGTTTTGTTTACAATATCACTTCGATGGACCAGCTTGACAAAGCCAAGATTATTGAAAACAGCATTACAACAAAGAAATTCACTAAACTCAGTTGTGAGGTATACCGCAAAAATGAGAAGTTGAGAATAAGTCGAGATTATTTTGATCGAAATAATTTACAGGATAAATTAGTGAGAACAAACTTAATCACTTGGGATGGAATTAAGACACGCGGTTATACAGACGACTGGAATAAGAGGCCTAATGCTCCTTCGGGTGGACTTATTGAAGGAGAAAGAGGCAAATTTTTCGGGCATTATTTAAGTGCTGTCGAGTGTGATACTTTAGAATTAAAGGGGCGGTTGGAATCGCATATCGATCCATCAAAATGGATAATCGTTGGTTCTGAGAATATAGGCCCTTACACCACCATCCACATTAGCGGACCAGTCGAATGTCGTCCAAATGCACATCTTCATGCATGGATTGATCTTACCCATGACTTTGCACCTGTACAATTGAAACTAACATATTCGGACGATGAAAATACACAGGAATTAATAGACAGCAAACTGGAAAAGATAGATGGTGTTTGGGTTAGGACCGGATGCAAAACTTTAATTCATAATCCAGTAGTTAATCCAGGTTGGCAAGTTA
>JBDLIU010000616.1:0-2016 GCA_039714715.1 Bacteroidota bacterium | reverse complement strand
CGTGGGAGACAACTCACCTTGCCCCCTCAGGAGGCAAGGCATTTAATCCCCTTATAGGGGTTAACCCAAAGCCTGCCCCTCTGGGGTAGGATTTTTACATTTTCGTTTCATCAAAGCTCATGACATGGATAATTATCCTTAACTGTAGCCGAGCAGTTTTTCAGTTAAGATATTCATGCTGTTATATTTAAATATAATGAAAAAAGCAGGGCCATTTCTGGCCCTGCCATTAATGGATTTTATGGAAGATAAGTGATGATTTCACGATATTCTTCTTCTGTAAAAGCCGGAAGTGTTTCAGTACTTACAGATCCTTGAGACGCGATTTTGAGAATTAGTTTTGCTACGGTTGCAGAATCTGGTGCATCCATGATCAAAACCATGTCATATCGACCCATAGTCAGATAAAAACTTTCCACTCTGGCATCCATTGATTTGCAAAGTTTTTTGACCGCATCAAGCCGATTCGGACTGTCTTTGACATTTTCAACGCCTTTTGGCGTGTATTTCACAAGAGATATATATTTGGGCATAATGTTTTCTCCTCATTTAAAGATTTAAACAGAGTTTTTGAATGTATCAAAATAAAAATAACTTAGCTCCTGAAAGAATACAAACTCCATCAGGAGCCATGATTTGCAAAATTTGAAGGGGTTTTCCATTTCTAGAATCCTCAATGATGTTCATACTCAAACAGATGGTAATTATTGCTGGAATGCCTCATTCCTCATTTTCTGGTGAGCGTCGCTTTTACTCGATCCCCAGTGTTAAGCATTACCTTATTTCCATTCTCGCGAATTTCCCACTTACTTTCCTCCCATCTGAAACTTCCATCCATAGCCTTTGCTCCAATATAATGATAAATTGCTTTGAATCCATCTTTGCTCAATTCGCCTTTAATAGTTTCTGCACCCTTAGGTACCCACTTACTTCCGATCTGCTTGATAGCGGTGAATGTATTACCCTCTTGTGTGATCGTGAGGATATCTGACTTAATTCCAAGCCAACTGAATGGTCCATAGCCTTCAGACTGAACATCCCATTCTCCGCTCATGTCCAATATTACCTCACTACTAGGAAGAGTGACGGTTTTTTCCCATTTTTCTTTTGTCATCTCAGCATTAGCCAATGCACACATGATGACAAAACACAAAGTAAGTATAGATGCCATAGCTATCCTTCTCATGTTAATCTCCTTTTCATTAAATAATTTAGGCAATATATGTGACCAACAAATTCTACAAACATATTGCCAACAAAATAAAAATTTGAACTTGCCAGAACGGTAATAGAGTCAATACTCAGTATAAAATTCAAAAAACTTGAGCACTGCACAAGAGGAGTTTCAATGAAGAATAAATTCTAATATTATCTTGAATGTTGGTTTTTGAATTTCGGTTCACTTTAATGTAGATTTATTCTAAAAAGTGACTTAACCTCGTGTGTACAATATTGGGGGAGGATCAGCTGGACAACATTAGAAAAAAGATAACTACAATTGCTACTGAGTTTATGACTTGACGCATTTTATTCTCCTTTTTATTCACTATTTCTATTTCAAATTATTTGGGAAATACTTTTCCTCTTTCTTTTTATATATTGGTACCTTTTATGTATGATCAGATGTGGATATCCAAGACACCTTCATTTCAGAACCTTCATAAAACAATCACCCCCATCTTGAGTTTTTGCTACGCACCTGCAGTATTCTTCAGTTTTTTTATTTTCTGTAATAGCGAAGAATACAATTGTGTTAGGGTCGTTAACCATGCGCAAACAGTCCCTATAAGAATTGGAATTTTCAATGGTTGCACAACCACTAACTAATAGCAAACATGCAGGAGCAACAATAAATGACACTCTTAAGAGCAACATTTTTATCATGAAATACCCTCCAATTATTAAAATTTTCACATCAAAAAATACATTACAATAAATAGTGGTGTACTTGAGTCAAATAGAAGCAGTGATGGATAGGATGCCGAGGATTATACCAAATTGTTTTCCGCTTGATCG
>JBDLIU010000615.1:0-2032 GCA_039714715.1 Bacteroidota bacterium | reverse complement strand
CCACTCAATAGTTTGTTCGGTCAAGTGACAGTGACCAGATCAGGCTACAGCCAGATAAAGAAAGCCAGTGTATTTCCAATTGATGCTGAGTTAAACTTATCGACTAACAGCTACAGTGACGGTATTTATTACAGAGTGTCCAATGAGGCTATTAGAGGCTCTTTTGATGATGTTGTCGAAACGGTAGCAGAAACAACTGGAGGTTATGTTGCCAAAAGACAAAGCCTTAAAATAGTGAAGGATGTTGCACAGGATTTTGAAAGTTTTTATCAGAAAAAACGCTTTATCAAACCAGAAGAGACATCAGATTTACTGGTATTAACCTTTGATGGCAAGGGTATTGTAATGCGTCCTGATAGCCTGAGAGAATGCACAAAGAAGAAGGCACAAAAGAGCAAAAAGCTTAAAACTCGACTTAGTCAGGGAGAGAAAAAAGATAGAAAACGTATGGCACAGGTAGCCGCTGTTTATACGGTTCAGCCCCATATTCGGACAGCTGAATCAATTATGAAAATAGCAGAAGATGATAATGTGGTTCCTTTTCGTACTCCTATTAGAAATAAGCGAGTCTGGGCCAGTGTTGAGAGAGAAGCAGAGACGGTTATTGAAGAAGCTTTTCAGGAAGCATTACAAAGAGATCCAAAGCAAAAAAGACAGTGGGTTATACTCATTGATGGCTTGCCTCACCAAATCAAACTCATCAAAAAAGTGATGAAGCGATTGAATGTCAAAGCCAGCATAGTCATGGACTTTATTCACGTCCTGGAATATCTGTGGAAAGCAGCCTGGTGTTTTTTTGATAAAGGTGATGAGGATGTTGAACAATGGATAGCAGAAAAAGCAGTCAAAATTCTTAATGGACACTGTTCTCAGGTAGCAAAAGGGCTACGAATTAGTGCCACCAAAAAGAAATTAAAGAACAGGGAAAATATTGATAAATGTGCCGACTATTTGCTGAAAAACAAAGAGAGATTACAATATGGTAAAGCATTAAAATCTGGTTTTCCCATTGCCAGTGGTGTTATTGAAGGTGCATGCCGTCATATTATAAATGACCGTCTTGATATTACAGGAGCACGCTGGAGTTTGCAGGGAGCAGAAGCGGTATTGAAACTACGCTCACTAAAATCTAGTGGTGATTTTAAAAAATATTGGGAATTTTATAAACAGATGTCAAAGAAAAGAAATTATGATTTTTTAGAAGTTAATAGTTTTGGGTAATGAATTTCGTCGAAATAAAGGAACTACACCCATATGTATTAAGGTGCTTAACTAAATTTGGCCTTGAAGCCACCATCAAAATAAATTCATATAGTAATAAAAGTATTATTAAATCAACCAGTAATCATGTCAGCATCATGGAAAAGTCTGTTTTAGAAAAAGCCAATAAGCAGGATAAACAATTCCATTTTAATCATCGTAGTTTATTTCATTATAATAATATCACAGTACTGGTAAATAACATGCCCGTTAATAACGATGATTTTTATCAAAGAATAATAGAGCTTGTTGATATGATAAATAAAGGAGCAAATGCAGCAAGTGATGCTATCTTAAAAAATGAAAAGCTTCTAGAAATGACTGAGATTACCCACAACCAAAATACTCGTCTGGAACAATTAATATCAACCATTGATAATACTTTAGATATACTTGAATTAGAGCAACAGAAACGGGTTAATGAAAAATCAAAAGTCATGTCAGAATTAATTGAAAGCATGCACAAAAATTTTCACCATCTCGGATTGACAGAGCAACAAGAAGAACAACTAATGCAATTAATAATTAATACTGATGCAAAAATGCAAACGATTCTTGATAAAAATGAAGAAACTGAACAACGGATCGAAATGGTAAAAGTTTTAATTAACATAAGTTGAATTGGATCTATAGTTATGCCACTAATACCACTTATATCTATTTATGGGGGAGTACTCTTAAAAACGCATTTGAATGCGGTTTTAGTGAGAGATGGATACTGAATGGAGATATAAATTTCATTCTGAAATTGCAGCTCCTTTGTACTTTGCGG
>JBDLIU010000614.1:0-2032 GCA_039714715.1 Bacteroidota bacterium | reverse complement strand
GTTCAGAGCACTCCGGGCCACGGCACCACTTTTGCCTTTACCCTTCCAATGGCCAACTAATACTTTTTATTAATTTTGCAACTTATGATCCAATCGATGTTGGTCAATCCTTCTCAAGTACCCCATATGGTGATTCTTCAATTCTCAAGTAAAGACTTCCATCATCTGGTAATGCGTTATGAAGCCCAATATTAACTCTGGATAATACAATTTCTCCATTATGGGTCGTAATTATTAGTTTAGCAAGTGTGATAACTCCCGGTGAAGTAGGACGTAGAAATTCAATTGTTACGTTACCTTCATGAGTATCAGTTACCATGCTTTCTTCTATTGTTAGCGTAGCTGTTTTTTCCTCGGTAATACAAAGAAAAACAACATTTGCCTCACCTTCCTTGATATAGACGGAATTCCATATCCCAATAATTGCATTCTCAAACTCAGCTTCAGAGAAGTCGGATCTCAATACTTCCTGACCAATAGGGCTAGATTCACTGTTACAACAAGTAATCAGAACCAAGCTAAGAAAATAGATACTTCGTTTTAATAATACCATTGTTATTCCCTCTAACTTTATTCATGTTTTCACAGATTCCAACTCTGACATAAACCAATTTCAGTAGATACTAACTAAATTATAACGAGCTTTTGTAATAAGATTTTCAATTTCATCTAACGTTGCCGCATGAGGTTTCAATGCTTCTTCCTCCCAACTGATAAAACCTGAGTGTTTAACCATATAACCCTGCTCGAAAAGGATCATTAATCTTTTAGATTGAACTTCAATTATTCTTCTAATACCTTTCAAAGAGAGTTCATATTGTTCAGCAGCTATATTATACTTGCTATTTTGCATATAAATGTCTCCTGTATAACGATTTATATTCCAATACCAACCATCGGGACTAATCTTAGTTGCTAAATCCAGAGCTAATTGCAAAACTTTTTCATTCTGTTCTTCCATTTGATACAATTTGATTAATTGTATGTAAGACTCATATTCCACACGCCAAATAGGGACTATATCAAATGGAGGATTGCATTCTATTAAATATCCATACTGTTTCATCGCAGCATCATAATCTCTATCTTTTATTACGAAAAGATCATTAGTTGAACTTATAAGGTTTTCTAACTCAATAACTGCCTCTGAGATATCTCCCTTTGTAATTAACATAGAAGCAATAATACATTGAGCTACAACGCCATATTTGTTTTTACCTGATTCGACCAATTCATCCATTTTGTTTTCTGGGGAATTTGCGTAGTATTCTCGCTTTAAATCATATTGAATTCCTTTAATTTGGCAAATTGCGGTTAGTGGACTTTCTATGTTTCTAATATTCTCCTTAATTGAAATATCTGAGAAATCAATTAAGTAATCATAATACAGATAATTCGTATAAGTCACCCATAATTTGTTTGTTGATAAACCAATATAAGCAGAATTACCCCATTGTGGCTTAAGTACTGGAGCAGAATAAAAATTAGTGAAATAAAAACCACTACTTGCACTTGGGGTGCAAGAAACATAAGCTTGTCCTCTAACATCTAATTGATAGGCTGGATCAGTACTCATATATCCGATCCCAACATCCCCATCACAATCCATCTTTATTTGTGCATCCAAGCTTGGGAAACACAAAGTCGAAGCTATTACTATGAAAGCTAACTTTTTCATCAATATACAGTTTTGAGTATTAAATGACTGCCAATCTAAACACTGAAAATTAGTAACTCAGAGATATGAGGGTGCATGATTAATCTCACGTTGGTTGCTTAAATAAAAATACTCAATGAGTGAACTCGTGTCAAGAGGGGGGGGTACAATAAAAATGCTGTTCAACATGTATTTTCAGCATCAATTTATATTAATGCACTTCAATTAGCACTTTCTCCCTTTCTCCCTTTTTACTAATTTAGCCCTGTACAGATCTTTTGCAACTTATGATCCAATCGATGACCGGTTATGGGAAGGCCGAATGCCTTCTTCCCGATAAGAAACTGACCATCGAGGTCAGGTCGCTTAACAGCA
>JBDLIU010000613.1:0-2052 GCA_039714715.1 Bacteroidota bacterium | reverse complement strand
GTTGGCTATCCTCTTTGTTGATAATGGTTTCAAAATTGCCGATAAAACCTTCAACCTGTTTAATCTGTGTATTGAGGAATATCTCAATATTCTCATTATTGCATATCTTGTTTTCTGTTGACTTGATTAATTGCTGAGCGCTGGATAAGTGAGGAAAAGTAAGGTCAATTTTACTTACAATACCACCAAGTTTTTTTTCACGTTCGATAAGGTAAACTTTATATCCTGATTCAGCAATATCAAGAGCAGCAGTCATTCCTGAAATACCTCCACCAATAATCAATGTTGCCGGGTTGACATCTGCCGACCTTTTCTCCAACTCTTCATTATAAGTTACTTTGTTAATGGCGGCCAGTATCAGTGCTTTTGCTTTTTCAGTTGCCATTTTTCGGTCGGTGTGCACCCATGATACCTGTTCACGGATATTAGCCATCTCAAACAGGTATGGATTTAATCCGGCATTTTCAATAGCTTTTCTGAACGTAAGTTCGTGTATACGTGGTGAGCATGCTGATACCACAATTCGGTTAAGGTTGTGTTTTTTTATATCATTAACTATAATCTCCTGACCGGGATCAGAACACATGTACTTATAATCTCTGGATACACTGATATTAGGCATATTACCAATTTCTGCAGAGATTGCTTCTACATCAACAATTTTCGCAATATTGGACCCGCACCAACAAATGTAAACACCAATTTTAGGTTCTTCCATGTTATTAAGTTTTATATTGCAGGAGCCAGTTCCCTTTGAAATTCTTTTTCTCGTAAAGCGGCTTTCTTAAGTTTTGAGAAGTAAATTGCAAATGGTCTGTAAGCCAGATGCGACCATTTTGAGAATGGTACTTCAATGAGGATCATAGGTACAAGAACAGCCAGATGTAGTACATACATGTAATAAGTTGCAGCAACCATCCCGTTTATTCTGAACAAATGAACAAGTATCCCTGTGATTGTTGTTAACCCAAGCATAATTATAAACAGCCAGTCGCTGGGGTGTGAAAACTTAAGTTTTGCCTCTTTTCTCCTGATTCTACCAATTGAAACTATTATCAGGAAGAGTATAATTCCGGTTGTTGCATAATATCCCAATATTCGCTGCCAGTTGTACCATACAACTACTTCTTCTGTTTGAAACATAGGAAGAGCAACAACTACCAGTATAAACATGATTGTATATCCTGTCATTAACAGTAAATGACCAACCCAGTATGTACGGTCGTTGCATTTTGAGAAACCAGCCTGAGTGATAAAATTATATATCAATTTCCAAAATTCAGTAAAATATGATCTTGGAGGAACCTTCAGGGAGCCGTCATTCAAAATCACTTTATAGAACATATTCAGGATATTTGAGATAAGCAGGATTGCAACTAATAAGGCCATAATCCAGTCACCTATCTCAATTATTCTAACGAACTGTGTTGCACTAAAACCTTCAACAAGGCTGTTTATCATAACACCACCTGAATCGTTTATCATTGTAGATGCTCCAGGTTTAAGTGGAAGATATATCATAAAAGCTGCAATAACCATTATGGCTATAACAATAATTGCTGTGGTCTCCCACCAATGTGAAGTATAGAATTTTTTAGATATACCTGTCCAGTCGTACTTTGAAGTAAGGTACCTTCGGAGTGTCATCATTAATTCTCCCGGGTTTGCATCCCTGGGGCAAGTATCTGTGCAATCACCACAATAGTAACATAACCATGGGTCTACATTTGCTACTAGCTTCTTTTGCAGGCCAAGTTGCATGTTTCTGATACCATTTCGGGGAAAAAGGAATTCCTCTTCAGTTAATGGGCACTGTGCTGTGCAATTGCCACAGTGGAAACACTCGTTCCATTGTTCGTCTATACCAAACTTTCGAAGTTCATATTTAAAAGCTGGGTTTACTCTGTAACTCATTGCTATACTGAATTATGTATTGTTATTTTCTATTATTTCTTGTACTTCTAAATCAGAAGTATCACTAATTGCCTTTTTCATCGTTTGCTTAACAATATTCTGAATGACTTTTGCTGCGGCTGCTGATGCATGTGCTAC
>JBDLIU010000612.1:0-2080 GCA_039714715.1 Bacteroidota bacterium | reverse complement strand
TCCGGCAAACGTCTGCTAACTGTCGCCACCGACTGTGCAAGCGGCAAGAAATATACTGCGCTGGCTATGAATCAGGCTATGAGTGAGGCGGGTATGAAATCGACCTTTCGCGCATCCGGACAAACTGGTATTATGATTGCTGGTGAAGGGATTCCAATCGATGCTGTTGCAGCAGATTTTATATCTGGTGCAGCAGAAATACTCTCACCTGACAATGACACTGATCATTGGGATATAATTGAAGGGCAAGCTTCTTTATCTCATCCTGGTTATTCAGGTGTCAGTCTTGGTTTGTTGCATGGTTCGCAACCAGATGCCTTCGTTGTTTGCCATGAGGCTACACGCAAGACAATATCCGGGTGGGATCATTACTCACTACCATCTATTCAGGAATGTGTAGATTTGAATGTACAAATGGGTAAACTTACCAACCCTAATATAAAATGTGTGGGGATCAGCATCAATACTTCGAGACTACCTGCTAATGAGCGAGAACATTATCTCGCTAATCTATCAAAAGATTCGGGCTTACCGTGTGTAGACCCACTTATTGATGGTTGCGATGCAATTGTAAAATATATTAATGAAAATACTTAATCTTATGAGAAATCTATGCTATAAAATAGTATTTATATTACTATTTGCTATTTTATCAATAAGTAATGTGCATGCTCAAATCTCTTCCAACGAAGTTGATCGACTTGTGGAAGATGCAATGACAAAATTTAATGTTGCCGGAGTAGCAGTTGGTATTGTAAAAGATGGTAAAATAATTCATGCCAAAGGTTATGGTGTAAAATCAATAGATACTAACGAAAAGGTAAATGAACATACTAATTTTGCCATAGCATCAAATAGTAAAGCTTTTACGACAACAGCACTCGCATTATTAGTAGAAGAAGGTAAAATATCTTGGCAGGATAAGGTTAAAGACCATATCCCAGAATTTAAAATGTACAATGCCTATGTAACCGAAAATTTTAATATTCAAGACCTGTTGACCCACCGTAGTGGACTTGGATTAGGCATTGGAGATCTAATGTTTTTTCCTGATGGAGCTGATTTTACAATTAATGATGTATTGTCAAGTTTTCAACATTTTAAACCCCAATCTGCTTTTCGTACAAAATTTGATTATGACAATCTGCTGTATTTTGTAGCAGGTGAAGTTATTGCAAGAGTCAGTGAAATGAGTTGGGAAGAATTTGTAGAAAAACGGATAATGCAGCCCTTAGAAATGGACAATACTTTTGGCTCAATTTCACGAATGAAGGATAAAAGTAATTTGGCAATACCCCATTCAACTGAAACGGGTGAAATCCGAACAATACCATCTTTTGAAGAAACGGTTAATGGCGCAGCAGGAGGTATTCTTTCAAATGTGGATGATATATGCAACTGGATGCTGGTTCATTTAAACAAAGGAAAATATGGTGAAAACTTAGAAAAGCAGCTCTTTGCTGAAACAAGCCAGCATGAGATGTGGACAATACACACTAGCCTGCCGGTAAACAGAAACCCACGATATAATTCTCACTTTCGTGGCTATGGATTAGGCTGGGGTCTGACGGACATCAAAGGTAATATGAGCGTATCGCACACAGGAGGATTGCCGGGTATGCTTTCAAAAACTGTATTAATTCCTGATTTAGGACTTGGGGTAGTTGTTTTGACCAATACTTCAAATGGAGGAGCAGGTGTTTTTAGGGCAGTTTCGCAATCAATTGTTGATAGTTATCTGGGATTAAATAATTTTAACTGGACTGATTACTATTTTGAACGTTATATAAAAAGAAAAAATAATGCCGATCAGGTAAGCTCAAAAGTATGGGAAACAGTAGAATCTGCTAATAGTCAGCATCTAAATTTCAATAATTATATCGGAGTATATGAAGATAGTTGGTTTGGTAAAATTGAAGTTTTCATGAAAGGCGATAAGCTGTGGTTTAAATCATATCGATCTCCAAAACTCAACGGTCCGATGTCTTATTATAAGGCTAATACTTTTGCTATTAAATGGGAATATCAGGATATGAATGCAGATGCCTTTGCCATGTTTAATTTAGATGAGGAAGGAAAA
>JBDLIU010000611.1:0-2104 GCA_039714715.1 Bacteroidota bacterium | reverse complement strand
AAAGCTTTAGAAGACTCAGTTGGCTATGTTAAAACTGAACTGTTGCCGGATGTGGATTTCGAACAATTTGACAGGGATAATCAGACCAAACAAGGAGACAACGGCTCCACACTGGAAAGTGAATTGAAATGGGATTAAGAAATTAAGGAAATCTTTTTAGTCCTGTTTCACCACCTGGCGTATCAGGATTTTTTTACGCTTCATATTAAATACAACAAACTTTCTCTCAGAGAAGCGTGACTTTTATACTTAAGAGAGAACAACCACAAATTTTTTATGCATTTTTGCAAAAATTTTACAGTAGTACTAACTGCAGTAAAATGATAGTGAATTAATAAACTGACTGTAAATGGGATTAAAATGTGGGATTGTAGGATTGCCTAATGTAGGAAAGTCTACACTTTTTAATGCGTTATCTAATAATAAGGCTGAAGCAGCTAACTTTCCTTTCTGTACGATAGAACCCAATGTAGGGGTGGTTACAGTACCTGATGGAAGACTGGGAATTCTTGAGGATCTTGTAAATCCAAAGCAGGTTATTCCAACAACAATAGAATTTGTAGATATTGCCGGTTTGGTAAAAGGTGCCAGCAAAGGAGAGGGGCTTGGCAATAAATTTCTTGCTAATATTCGTGAAGTAGATGCGATAATTCATGTGGTAAGGTGTTTCGAAGACGAGAATGTAGTGCATGTGGCAGGCACTATAGATTCTGTGTTTGACAGGGACGTGATAGATTATGAACTCCAGCAGCGTGATATTGAATCTGTAGAGAGTAAAATAAAGAAGTCATCAAAGATTGCGCAGAGTGGTGATTCGGAAGCCAGAACTCATATGGTTGTGCTGGAAGAAATATTGCAGACTTTAAAAGACGGAAAAAATGTACGTATGCTGGAACATGATGATAAACAGGTTGAAGCATATGCAGACCTCTTTTTATTAACTGTTAAGCCGGTAATTTATGTAGCGAATGTAAGTGAATCTGATTTACATACGGGTAATAAACAAGTTGATGAACTTAAAGAAGCTATAAAGGATGAAGACTCCAAGCTGATACTGGTATCTGCCTCCATAGAAGCTCAAATAGCTGAACTGGAAGACAGGGAAGAGCAAGAAATGTTTCTTGAAGAGTATGGCCTGAAAGAATCAGGACTAAGCCAGTTGATTAAGGCTTCCTATGATTTGCTTAATCTTATCACCTACTTTACGGCAGGTGAACAAGAAGTTCGTGCCTGGACTATTACACGTGGCTGGAAAGCACCACAGGCTGCCGGGGTTATTCATACAGATTTCGAAAAGGGATTTATTAAAGCAGAAGTGATTAAGCTCTCAGAATATCAAAAATATGGAAGTGAGCTTGCATGCAAAGAAGCAGGTAAAATGGCTATTGAAGGGAAAGAATATGTAGTTAAAGATGGAGATGTAATGCATTTCAGGTTTAATGTCTAAACGTAATAAAATTCCTCATTTTCTTTAGATACCTTCAAAAAGTTTTGATAATTGCTAAAAAAACTTAATTTTATGCAATCATTGGGTTGTTAGGCAAAACCACCCGAACGGTAATTAATAGATTTTTTACGAACATTTAAAAACATTGAGAGTTCGAATCATATTTTTTCTAAAGAATCGGGGAGCATTTGTACCGTTTCATCATCAATATTTATTAGCACAAATGCTAAGAGCAATTGTGTTATTAGGGGGCAATAAAGACTATTTAAGTTTCACCGGATTTAATTTTTCCGGTTTGAAAGGTCAGACAAAATCAAGTCGGAAAGGGCTACATTACTTTTCGAGCAGGGTTACCCTGGTGGTGTCGTCCAGGAATAGTGAGTTCATCAATTACATTCTTGTAAATATTTTCAGACAACCACAGATTGAGGTAGGAAGCCTTGTATTAACTCCAGAAAAGGTTGAGATTGAAAAGATGCCAAAAATTGATGATTATGAGAAGTTTATATGCCTCTCTCCAATTTTGTTATCCAGACCTATTTTAATGGATAACCAGGCTACCCAGTTTCTTGATCCGGAATCAGATGAGTTTTCTGATAAGCTATATGATAATGTAATGCAGCATGTAGAGGATCAGAAAATATTTGATTCAGAGCA
>JBDLIU010000610.1:0-2106 GCA_039714715.1 Bacteroidota bacterium | reverse complement strand
ATTGCAATTATAGCAGCTGAAATTTTCAAAAATTGGAGGAAAAGGGATCCGGAGAAAAAAAATCGTTTAAGATAGAAAAGGGGTGCAATAGCCAGAAGTATACTTGATCCCAACCTGAGATAAGAAAGCAAAAGAAATGCTATGATATACTGAAATATCCTCTTTTCAAGCAGATAGTAGATACCTGCAATAATCAAAATAGCTGTCCAACCATCTCTCATTAATATGAGTCCGTTGGATAGAATTACCGGACAGATCATAACCAAAATATATGCTGTTTTACTAGTTTTATGATCACTGGTTAATGAGTAACTAGTTCTGTATGTGAAATATGGAACGAGACCTATTCCAAGAAGATTGGGTATTAATATGGTTAAAGGATGAGTTATCTTAAATGGATATAAAACATTTAAAAACTTTACAAAGCTATGATCCATACCTATATACCCTCTTGCAATAGTTGGGATACTAGAGATATCATCTGCAACTCCAGCATAATACCTACTATCGTCAGTACCAACGGTACCATACATACCCGAGAAACCATTCCAGTCCGGCATGATTACAAGTTGAGCCTGGTATAAGAGAAGTGCCAGGAGAACATATAGTTGTAGAACCAAATAGTTTCTTATGAAGAATTCTTTCTCTACAATTAAATGCTGCAGGATAGTGAAAAGAAAAATTGTGTAAGCGTAAGAAAACAGTGATTGATAATTCGACAACAGAATCAGGAAGATATTCAGGATGGAAAAAGCACCCGCAAGGAACAACAGGTAATACTTTCTACTATTTAGCAGTGTTAATCGCATTTATGCTAAAATGATATCCACAATTTTCCCCAAATCCTCTTTCTGCTTCCGGTTTATTATCTGGTATCTCTTTTGACCTTGTACAACTAATCTGTCATACAATTCTTTGTCATTTTGAATTTGAAGCAATCTGGCTTTTAATTCAAGTATTGATAATGGATTGAAGCTCAGAGAAGCATCGCCTACAACTTCAGGAATTGAAGTAATTGATGCAGAAATCACGGGGGTGCCATATTTCATAGCTTCAAGTGGGGGATAACCAAAGCCTTCATTTAATGAAGGATAAACCAGGGCAAAGGCATTCTTGTAAAGGATTTCCAACTCTCCGGCCCCGACATAATCAAGAATACGGAACATGTCCTTGTTTTTAATCAATCGCTTTACCTTGTCATTTGCACCGGTTAAGACTATTTTATGCTTGATCTGCCCTTGACTGATCAGTTCATTAAAAGCTTTAATAGCTCGATAAGTATTCTTTATCCAACGTTTAGAGCTCACGATTAAATAATACTCTTCTTTATCGATATCTTCAACCCTGTTAAAGTATAACTCCTCCTCATTTTCAGGTATAACTGGATAATACTTTTCCGGACTGAATAACACGCTAATATCATCGGGATCTATATTGAATTCTGATATAATCGTGTATTTCGTGTGATTGGAGACTACAATAATTTTTTTTGACTTTGCTTTTAGTTCTATCGATGCCTTAAAATTTCGTCTTACCTTCTTTTTATAGGCTGGTGAGAATAGACTTTTTATAATGTACTTTATTCTACTCTCCAGATAATACTCATTAATATCAGTTGGCATTTCAATTGGCCTTAATCCATGAATGGTATAGACCACCTCTATATTATGCAATGAGTATTGTCCAATTTCTATCCCGCCCAATGGATCAAATAACCTCTCAATACTGAGGTCATTAATTGCATCTTCCAATTGACTGTATTCTCTCTGGGTAAGAAGTCTGCAATAGTCATCCTCATCAATCTTGTTTCGTAAACCGGATTCAAGCAACTCTTCAGTATTGCTGTAAAAGAACAAATCATGCTTCCATGAAGAATTGGATTCAATTAACTCAGTACATACTCTATTTGAGTATTCATTGCCACCATGAAAAGGGTCTTTCTTATTCTTCAAGGATGAATTAAGATTCACCAGGATGTTCATAGAAATGCCAATTAGTTATCAAACGATTATCATATATTTAAATATTCAAAAACCTTGACTGAGAAATTCCGATTCAATTCTCTGCACTCTTCCAGTAAGCCTTCAACTACAAAGGATCTATCCA
>JBDLIU010000609.1:0-2110 GCA_039714715.1 Bacteroidota bacterium | reverse complement strand
ACCGTAATTTTAGACAAGATACCGTAATCAATAATATCAAATACAAGCTCGTTGGAGTAACTCCATATCCTGATAATGATAAAATATCAAGTTATTCCGATTATAAAGCAAGAATCATAATTGAGAAGCAATGATTCTTTAATATCACAAGCGCTGGTACGTAAAGCTCACAATTCATCATTCTGTATTAACTTTAATCCCAATAGCCATGGGGTCGGGTAAAGTGTTGTAAGTGTATAACCTCCACGCAGCAACCCGGAGCCGTTGTGTTCTTTTAAAATAAACAATATGACAACATTAGTAGTTGGTGCAAGTGGTGCAACCGGTAAACATTTAGTAGAACAGCTCTTATCGATGGGGCAACAAGTTAAAGTGATTGTTCGTCCAGCCAGTAAAATACCTGATACCTGGAAAAACAATGACCAGGTATCAATTATCGAAGCCGGCATTTCTGAGATCAGCGTTGATGAGATGGTAAATTATCTAAAAGATTGCCAGGCCGTTGCTTCCTGCCTCGGACACAATCTGACTTTTAAAGGAATTTATGGTAAACCCAGGAAATTAGTAGCAGGTTCAGTTCAGTTACTTTGTGATGCAATTGAAAAGAACTCACCCGAAAAACCTGTCAAGTTTGTGTTGATGAATACGACAGGGGTAAGAAACAAGGATTTAGCTGAGACCATTTCGTTTGGACAGAAACTAGTGATGGGGTTACTTCGCTTTCTGGTTCCACCCCAACCAGATAATGAAAAAGCAGCAGATTTTTTACGAATAAATATTGATCAAAATAACACTTTAATTGAATGGGTCTCTGTTCGCCCTGATTCTTTAATTGATCTAAACGAAATAACGGAATACGATGTATATCCATCACCTACCAGAAGTGCCCTGTTTAATCCGGGTGAAACCAGTAGAATTAATGTTGGACATTTTATGGCCAAACTAATAACAGACATTGACCTATGGAATAAATGGAAAGGGAAAATGCCAGTAGTTTATAATAAGATAGCTTAAAAACAACCTTAATTGGTAATTATTCAAACCTCACAGCACCAATACCATTCTCCCACAATTTTTTATTCATAGCAGGTAAGTCTATCTTCAGAATTTCATCTGCAGTGGCTTTCAACGCCTTCCACTGTTTATCCAGTTCAGCTCTTCGATCTTTATTCGGCTGATTTACCCTTGGTATTGAACTTTGAGTTTGGTTAATCATATAAATGTATTCCGCTGTGAACATATTAGGGAAGTTCTCAACATCATCATAAGCTTTTGATTTACGCTGAATCATCTCTTCATCCCACTTCTTCATTTTATCGATCAGAGCCTTAGCCTCTTTTTTCAATTCCTTCAAATCTTCATCTTCCATATCGCCAACCACAGATTCAAGCTGTTTCCTGGCATCCAGTATCTGATTTACCAGATTATGCATCTGATTAAGGTTGGCCTCAACCTCTGACATAAATTTATGATATTCTTTATAATCAGTATCTGTTATTTTGAATGTAGGATTTTTAAGAATTGAGAAGTTCGTGTTCAACTTGGTATCCCCAACTGTTAGTGTTGCAGAATACTTTCCGGGAGCAGCTTTGTGCCCTCTGAAACTACCTTCAATGTATACCCTGGGCGCCCCTGTCATGATTGGATAACGGGTATCCCACACAAACCTGTTTAGTCCTTTTTTCTTACTCAATTTAGGGCTCCTTGGAGGTCCGCCATCATAGGATTGATAATCAGGGTCACCTTTAGAAGTAAGTGTTCTTACTGTTTTACCATTTGCATCCTTAATTTCCAACTGAATATGAACTGAATCGGCCACTTTAGGTAATCGATAATAAAAGACCACACCATTAGCAGGGTTAATCCCTTCGAAAGTTCCCATGCCATCAAATCGCTCACTATTGCCATTCAGGGGACTTCCCCACTGTCCATAAACCGCATCCTCCGGTTGATAAAGAACTGTTTTGTCTTCTTTAGTTTGGTATTGACGCAACAATCCAACATCATCGAGAATCCAGAAACCACGACCTGCTGTAGCAATAATCAAGTCGTCATGCTTTTGAAGCATATCAGTAATGGGTGTGACTGGCATATTCAACTGGAATGGTTG
>JBDLIU010000608.1:0-2112 GCA_039714715.1 Bacteroidota bacterium | reverse complement strand
ATTATTCTGCCAGGTAAGTTCCAATTCACCCCCCGGGAGTTCCCTTCCCAGGCGGTCAAAGATACTGATTTTAACATGGCTATTTAAAGTAGGATCCGAAACTTTTATTCTTACATTTTCATGTCCACTCACAGGATTAGGATATACTGATAACCACTGTTCTGAAGATTCATTTTCCAAATAGTTGACTAACGCCCGATATGATGGAATACCATACCCCATATCACTATTTGGGTTAGCCGATAATGATGAAGAATTACGAAACGCATCTATAAGGGTGAGTACATCTACTTCCGGGTATGCCTGCCACACTCCTGCTGCCAGGCCAGCCACTAATGGTGTACTATACGAGGTACCACTGGCATTTACAATCATTCCTGTTTCGTTAATTACAAAAGTGCCGGATCCATCGGCCATGACATCCGGCTTTATTCTTCCATCTTCAGTGGGTCCCCTGGCACTAAAAGTAGATGGAAGAGATTCCGTTAATAGACTACCAACCGCTAATCCGTCTATCATATCCCCTGGCACCAATACTTTTTCCCATGGATCACTCAGACCCGTATTACCAGCAGAATTGACCACCAGAATTCCTTTGTTCGCTGCCATTTGAACAGCTCTCGTAGTAACCGCAGTTTGCCCATCTATATCTGATAATTCATAGTTCATCACAGGGTCATCAAACTCATTATAACCAAGTGATGAGGATATAATATCAGCACCTGCACTATCAGCTATTTCTGCTGCTTTCATCCATCGGTACTCGTCAGTTCTGTATTCGGTTGGTAGATCTTCTGTGTTAAAAAGTAAATAATTAGCATTAGGGACAACGCCATAATACTCAGGATTGGTATTCCTTGCAGCCAATATTGAAAGCACCTTGGTTCCATGATCTATTACATCATACACATCTTCTGAGTGCTTTACCAGGTCATAGGTCATCAAAATCTGGTTGTTATCGAAAAGGTGACTAAAAGCACTTACAGTCGTAACGCCCCTGAAACCACCGTCAATCACTGCAATCAGCATATTTTCTCCCTGGTAGCCATCAGCCCGCATTTCAGACACGCCCAATATATCGAATTGGAATAAAGTATCAGACTCGGATTCAGCAAGTTCATTTATATCCATTTCCTTCATTATCCTACCGCTTGCAGTAGAAGGAGCAATATATTCAACATTCGAAACAAAAGATAATAATTTTAAAGCCTCAGCATCGGCTGAAGTGGCCTGAACATGAACTCCATTTATCCATTTAAAAGTATATCTTATATCAATACTCCCTGATGCCTTAACCCATTCAATATAAGTTAGGTTAACTGGCAAATCTTCTTCGGTGATCGCAATGCCCTGGTTCTCCCTACGTTGAATCGCTCTTGCTGACAGGTACTCTGAAGGATTATCTATGGAATAGGGAGAACTGTTTTTATCTGTAAAAAACACCATATAATGATGCTGTTGTGCTTTTAACACTACAGATGTTAATAATAACAGCAGTATTAATCCGTACCTACAACTCCTCACCTGTCTCAATTAGATTTTGTTCAAATACTATGCCTTCAACGGTATCACCTGGATGCTTGTAATCATATTGAAGTTTGATATCCTTCTTATGTATCAAACCTACACCTCTACTAAATACTTCTACATGGTAATCATCTTCTACAATTTTTTCCGGGTCTAACGAATCTCCTCTATACACCTCAAGAGTTTGAAAGAACTCATCCCCCTCTAACTGGTAAGATTGATTAACATTAATCATTTTATATTCATCATAATCTCGAGTATTCATTGCATTGCCATCCCACTTTCTGTTTTCCTCAACAGGAAACGACAGTTTAATTATTGGTACATTATGTTCAACAACAATTGCCGTGTATGTGTTAATTCTTGCTGACCATACCGAATCCTTCACCCAGGCATCACTTTCATTGACCCTTTTGTATCTTTCTAGCCTGAAGGTAGTATCATCTTCAACAAGTCCCTTGTCAACCACTATTTCTTTTATCTGATAATCTGCAGAATCTACACTACCATCAATATTGTAATTTATTACATGCGTCTGATAAACCCTGTATTGGCCTACTTCATACGGAAAATAATCATACCCAA
>JBDLIU010000607.1:0-2115 GCA_039714715.1 Bacteroidota bacterium | reverse complement strand
TTACTACCAATCGTTCGACTACGCTCACCATGACAAGTCATGGTGAGCGTAGTCGAACCACAGACCAACATGAATAAAACATGAATATTCAGTTTCAAGCCCCCAACAGATCAAAACCTTCAAATCAGTTGCTGCACAATGGTTTTAGGCAATTCATATTTTTTATTCCGGACAGCAATGACTCTGAACTCTGAAATTTTCTGCTCCGCCAGTTGAGTTCTACCGGTCATCCCGCAGCTATACCAAAGGCACATTATACTAATTAATGTCACTAAAAAAAAGCCTATCAATTATGAAAGGCTTTTCCAATACAAATAAGTTGAAAAGTAATCGATTAAATGACTTTGACATTTACTGCATTCAATCCTTTGGGGCCTTCTTCTACATCGTAGCTTACTTTGTCCCCTTCAGTGATTTGATCAATTAATCCATTTACATGTACAAATACATCTTTGTCACCATCTTCTGGAGCGATGAATCCAAATCCTTTAGAATTATTAAAAAACTTTACTGTTCCGTTACTCATGATTAAAAGTTTAAGTTAAAATGCAAATGTAGGGTTTTATCAAGAATGTGCATAAATTAAGTTCATAAAATTATCTTTTGTATCTATATACACCTATATAGGGTGGATAAAAACGACGAGGGGCCTCCATTGGATTGCACCTCCTTTTCAAAAAACACCCAACCCAACACTTAGCACCCACATTAATTTGACTAATCACCTCTTATTCACTATATTTATCAAGCCAATTGGAAATTCATAAAGGTTCTGCTTGATCGGAGACCTAATTGAAATCAAGTGTGTAATGAAAAAATAATTACAACTTTTACTTACACTGTTTGCATTAAGCCTTCAATTTTTCTACATATTTTACCCCATCCCTAAAATCAAAACTTATGAAAAAAATACTAATTATTTTAAGTTTATTTATACTGATTGTCCTCTCAGGATCATTAAGCAGTTGTAATAATCAAGAAAAATTAACTGATGAACAAAACACCAATGATTCTATTCCTGGATCGAATGATAGTATACCATATTGTTGGCAGCAGTTGGCAGATCTTATAACTCCGAGAAATGCTCATATTGCAGTATTACTGGATAATAAAATTTATGTTGCAGGAGGTAATACAAGTGGCACTTCATTTGAACAATATGATATCTCAACTAACTCATGGAAATCTCTTTCTGACATGCCTACCTCAAGGGAATTTATTGCTGGTTGTGTAATGGACGGAAAAATTTATGTAATAGGTGGTTGGATGGATAATAAAACCTTTGACATTGTAGAAGAATATGATCCAGTGAATAATCGCTGGACAACAAAATCTCCAATGCCAACAAGAAGATGGGGACATTCGTCAATTGCGCTGGATGGGAAAATTTATGTATTAGGAGGAGCATTGGATTGGCCTGTATCTAAAGATTATAGTTCAATAGAAAAATATGACCCACAATCGGATTCATGGACTACGATAGAATATAATGGGGATAATGATTATGTAAAAAGATGGGGTGGTGCTACCTGTTTATTTAATGAAAAGATTTATATAATTGGTGGTATTTATACACCTGAACCTCCTGATTCGGGACAATTTTTTAACTCTTTATCAATAGTTGAAGAATATGATCCACGGATGAATACCTGGAAACAAAAAGCACCAATGCCAACACCTCGCTGGGGTTTAACAGCAGCTATAGCGAATAATAAGATTTATGTTATTGGCGGAGGCGATGTTTATCAACCCCAAAATATACTCACCAATGTAGAGGCATATGATCCGCTAACTGATGCCTGGACCTCTAAACCAGATATACCGAAAGGACAGATTGTAGCTGCCGCTTGCGCTTTCGATAACAGAATATATGTTCTTGGTGGAGGTGGATTAAATCCCTATGATGCTTACACAGATTTATTTGTGTATACCACAATATGCGATACCTTAAAGTAATTGTCACACATTGATACGGCTAGTCCATCGTAATTATGATTTCACGTTCATTATTATTTGCAGCATTGATATGCAGAACTATAGTATAACTTGCTTTTACTGTTGCCATAAGGTTGTGATACGGAGCCCCTCCATCGATAATTTCCGGAGCACTGGCTG
>JBDLIU010000606.1:0-2119 GCA_039714715.1 Bacteroidota bacterium | reverse complement strand
AATACTTCTGCCAGGGCCTGGTGCCCCAGACAAACGCCGAGCATGCTTTTGTTGGGAGCTTGCTTTTCAATTACGTCCAGAAGATTCCCTGCTTCTGATGGAATTCCCGGTCCGGGAGAAAGAATAATGTGTGTGTATTCTTCAATATCCTCAAGTTTGGGATCATCGTTACGAAGCACATCCGGCTCTTCATTTAGCACTTTTTTTACAAGGTAAACCAGGTTGTATGTAAATGAATCGTAATTGTCAATTATTAATACTTTTCTGTTCATGTCTATATTGTTTGAGCCATTTTAACAGCTGCTTGTATTGCTCCTAATTTGTTTTCCACTTCTTGCAGCTCGTTTTCTTCTTTTGAAGAGACTACAATACCTGCACCTGCCTGGTAGTGCAATTCCTGGTTTTTAGATAATACACTACGAATGGTTATGGCCATATTCATGTCGCCATTGAAGTTTACGTATCCTATGGCTCCGCCATAAAATCCCCTCTCCTTCGGCTCATAGCGGTTAATCAGCTCTATTGCCATATGTTTAGGTGCCCCGGATAATGTTCCTGCCGGAAAAGTGTCTTCCAGTACCTGGAAAGCGTTTACATTCTCAGGCTTATTACCCACCACTTTTGATACAAGGTGGATTACATGGCTGAAATACTGAATAACCTTGTTGTCAGAGACCTTAACATCAGTACAATGCTTCGATAAGTCATTTCTGGCTAAATCCACCAGCATATTATGCTCGGCATTTTCCTTCGGATCTTCAGCAAGTGCCATTGCAGTTTTGTTGTCAGCATCGTTATCCCCACTCCTCTTCATAGTTCCGGCAATCGGGTGTATCTCAACCCTGGATCCTCGCACCAAAATATGAGCTTCAGGTGAGGATCCCATTATTTTGAAATCGCCATAATCGAAATAAAACAGGTATGGAGAGGGATTTATTGCTCGTAAAGCACGGTAAACGTTAATATCGTCACCATAATACTGCTGTGTATACTTTCTTGATAGAACCAACTGAAAGACATCGCCACGCTGGCAGTGTTGTTTTGCCACAGTAACCAACCCTTTGTAGTCTTCATCTGACATGTTGGATGTAATCTCCCCGGGCTCAAAACCATAGATAGATTTTGTTGGTTTGTTAACCAAAGCAATAATATCATCCAGTTTAGACTCTTCATTTTCTAGCCTGTTTTCGATGACGAATAATCTACTGTTGTAATGATCAAAAACTACCAGATACTTGAAGAGGTGAAACTGCACATCAGGAATAACACCTTCATATTTTTCTTCATTAAAATGGAAGTTGTCGTAGTATTTTACAGACTCGAATGTAGAATATCCAAATAATCCACTGAATCTAAGCACCTCTTTCTCCACACAATCAATCTTAAACCGGGTTCTGAATTCTTCCAGTAAGGATGAAAGTTGGGTCGGTGCACCTATCTCTATATCATCTCCTAAAGTGGACTTAAGCCTGTTATGCTCGACTTTTATGCTTGCAATTGGGTCGAATCCTATGAATGAATAACTATTTTCTTTGCTCTGGTAGTCAGAACTTTCCAGCAAAAGTGAAAGTGGGTATTTCTCTCTTACTGCCAATAGGGTATTCAATGGAGTGTTGAAATCCGAAAGCTGACGATGTATTTTTGATTTAATTTTTATCATAACTATATAAAAAAATCGGCTTACCGAGAAGATCAGTAAGCCGATTATTTATTGATGTAAACGGACCTAAACCTTTTCTTCTCTTGTTAGAAAAGCATTATGCCACCACCAATTATTTCTATTATTTATTTTCACAGCAACAAATGTATGACAGATTTTAAAGATTGCAAGGATGCTACAGATTTTTCTTTTTTTCTTTTTTCTCTTTCCTGATGTACATTCTGTACTCCCTGAACTTGTCAATTGCATCTATAAGTTTCTTCAACCAATCCAGGTATAGGACTATTGCGATTATAATAGTCATGGACCAAATTACCAGAACATTAATCCAATAAGTACTGAATGTCATTCCAAATAAGGCTTTCTCAGGAGCATAGAACTTCGATTTAAAGGAAATCCATTTGTCTGTTTTGGGTTTCGTATAGATAACATCAGTTTTTTGAATTAGCCCATTATCTG
>JBDLIU010000605.1:0-2134 GCA_039714715.1 Bacteroidota bacterium | reverse complement strand
CAATAAACAAGAAAGAACAGGTTAATTAACAATTTCATGCTTTTTGTATCCTATTTGTATCCCAGAAAACAAAAAGGCCTGATAATCAAGCGATTGTCATGCCTTTTGTGGTACCTCTAACGAACCTTTTTTCCGAACCATTTTTGAATGATTTGGAGCTGATATGGAAGTTGAAGAAAACCTTAAAAACGAATTTGTTTTAGAAGTTAGTAGTAATAAGCAACACTATCCCCAGTGTCCTGTTCAGTAGCGGGAACGGTTGATTTATCTAACCTTATCCACCATTAGAATTTGTTGACCACAATCGGGTCGAAAAATTAAAGGAAGAAAAACCAATAAAACTAATTGCGATTTATCAAGCTAACTAAACCTTAATAAATCTCTGTATTCAAATCAAAGCTTTTCGTGTACATACCATTCAGAACGACCTGTTTGAGATCTGATTAGGCCTTCAAAGGTATTTGATCAGCTTAAATCAAGTTAGAGTCCAGAATGGGTTTGATTAGTATTTTCTTGTTTTGAAATGTCTAGTATGGTAGGGAAAACAGACATAGGAAATGTGATCGCTATTTTTTGCAATATGTAGTTAATGCATAACGTGTCATGACATCAATTATATCCTGACCTGTTGCGTCCTCTCTTTCTAAGGTAGCTTTAGCTTCGGGATTTGTGACAAAAACCTTAACGGATTGCTCAACCGATTCATAGTTTTTTTCATCAGTATATTCAGAGAAAGAACTGGTTACATCTCCTGCTAGAGTGGTGGTAATGTCCAACATCTTTCTAGGTGTATCACATGAAAAATCAAATGTCTTTAAATTAATGCTTTTGATTTCAGAATCAACTGTGGTTCTAAAGTAAACGGTCATGTTACCTACATCATAGATTTTCGAGAGTTGAGTAGTTGCATATGGTTCTGGAGTAACAGCCTCAAGAATCTCAAATCCATACTCTACGGGGGTTAGTTCCATGTTGTCATTGTAGTTTTCCAAGGCTTGTTTCCCAAACAGAAATCGCTTGTCCCTCCCAAGTGATTCTAATGACCCTGTTTTCTCATATTCTCGAAGTTTGTTTATTTCTTCGGAATACTTGCTATTGCACAACAGAGGGGTTTCAAGGTCTTCACCCATTATTATTTTAGCCTTGCCATCAATAAACTGTATTACCGCACTCGTACCACTAGCATCTGCAACAAAATAGTGCCAATTCCATCCATCAATTGAGATTTCTTGAGCATTTTGAACTACCTCCTCAACAGTCGCAAAATTGTCAAGGACATATTGAATCCATTGTTGCATATGCATTGTTGGCTTGCTATAATCAGTTGGGTACTCGGTTTCAAGCATGGTCATTTCTTCAAAAAACAATCCCACTTCGTTCATTCCGCCATCAGGGAATTCTGCACCCATAAAATTGAAGGTGATTGATCCAAATTTTGAGATCCAGGTTAGCCTAGGGACATCCATGACCTTGGCTAAATATAGCTCCTTAAAGGTTATGCTTTCTTTGTAAATACCACGTTTATTGATATATACAGATCCTCTAGTTTCACGATCTCCGTCCATATTTCGACCATATATCATACCGCTCTTGGTTTTCAATGAAAAAGAAGAACATGCCACGGAATGAGTGGACCAAGAAATATTAATAATAATAAGTGCAGCGAAAGAAAGAATCTTCAATTTACAAGTTATATTCATAGCGTTGGCTTTTTTAGCTTAAAAACCAAATATAGTAAAAATGTCGAAACCCTTTTTATTAGGATTCTTGTATTATATCTTCACTACAGTCTTCCGTCTGACTAACTGTATTTCTGAGGGCAAGGAGATAAATATAAAAAAACTCTCCATCAAAAAGGTGAGGAGTGGATATGCAACAAAAAGTTGGACGATAAGATAAGCTATGCTGCCAATTTTTGATAGTTGAATATGCTTTTTGTAGTTTTTTATTGCTATGTCTGGTCGCATAACGTTCCCCATTCGTTCCCCATTAAAAACAAAAGCTCTTAACTATCAATTAGTTAAGAGCTTTTAAAGTACCCGGAGTGGGAATCGAACTGTCTTTATAATGCGCTTATTATCAGTGTTTTATTTTGCCCAAAATTGAGAGGTCTCGTTTTAGTCTCTCACTGATT
>JBDLIU010000604.1:0-2136 GCA_039714715.1 Bacteroidota bacterium | reverse complement strand
TAAGGTTATTGCATTTTAAGATGCGATTAAAAGCTTCCTATAGAATATCAATCCCCACCAACCTTTCCTTCCAATCCCGGCACCAAACTGGCTCCAAAGAAAAACCCACCTACAAAATAAATTGTAAGTGGTTGATTTTCTGTGGGCCCAGATGGGCTCGAACCGGACCGAGCGTTAATAAATGATCCAGTGGATCATTTTAGCGAGGGGCCAGCCTGTGGCGGTAGCTTGAGTACGACCCCCTGATTATGAGTAAGATTGTTTGTTTTATTTCTATTATTATATATTTTTGTATATAAATAGGAATATATGTGGGTTGAATTCCAGGCAAAGATGAGGCCTTTCAGGGTGTTCTCAGTTCAGGATGTAAATAAACAATTTCCTTCCATGAACCTGATGAACCTGGTCCGCTGGCAGGAAAAAGGGTACATCCTGAAGCTGCGCAATCGCTGGTATGCCTTTAATGATAGGGAAAGCAGCGAAAACATGGGATGGCTTGCGGCAAACTTGATCTATTCACCTTCTTATATCAGTTTGCATACTGCACTTTCCTGGTACAATCTGATTCCGGAAATGATCCCAACTACTACATCCGTTACTACCCGTAAAACCAACAAATTTTCAACTCCCCTGGGATCTTTTGACTACCACAGTATAAAACCGGAACTGTTTGGTTTTGGATATGTTCTTGAAGATATGGGTTCCTCCGTTAGGGACACAGGGAGAAAGATTATGGTAGCAACTCCTCAGAAAGCCATCCTGGATTTTTTCTATATCAATAATTATTACGAAACAGAAAAGGACATTGAGGATCTAAGATTGAATGAAACCGAACTGGTTAATATAATTAACCCTGAGTTCTACAAGAATCTTGGAAAATATCAAAGTAATGCGCTTGAACGAAGAATACGGAAATTGACTAAACTTTATGGTCTATGATAAGTTTTAATGAGATAAAGTCCTTTTTCGCAGAAGGACTTAGAACAAATCCCTCTCATTTTGAATACATGCTGAAAGAGTACTTCCATTACCGGATGCTTGATATAATTTTTTCCGGGGAATACGCTTCAAAGATGAGTTTTATTGGAGGTACCAACCTGAGGATACTCCATCAAATTCAACGCTTCAGCGAGGATCTTGATTTTGACTGTTTCAATCTATCCAGGGAAGATTTCTTGAGCCTGACTGACAAAATCATAAACAGACTTAGGCAAGAAGGTATTAATGTTGAAGCCGATGACAAGGAAAAGGATAAGAAGCTGGTTGCATTCAGGAGAAACATTGTTTTTCCCGGATTACTATTTGATTTGGGCTTCACTGGTCACCGGGAAAAGAAACTCCTGATCAAAATCGAATGCGAACCACATAATTATGAGTACGAACCCGAAAAGCCTATTATACAAAAGTTCAATGTCTTCACCCAGATTTTCGCTCCTTCACCTTCTATTCTTCTTTCTATGAAAACCGGAGCTGTGCTTGAAAGAGGTAAGGGCCGGGATTACTATGACTTCATCTTTTTGTCGGGAATAACAGATCCGGATTTCGGCTATCTGGAGGCTAAATTCGGCATTACCAATTTCACTGACCTGTACGACAGGATTCTGGAATCCTGCCAGGAAACAGACTTCAAACTAAAGTCACGTGACTTTGAAAAACTGGTTTTCGACCAGACTGAAACGAAGAAAGTGTTGTTTTTCAATGAGTATATTCAACAAAAAGCCTCCCAGCTATGATCCTGGGAGGCTTGTGGGCCCAGATGGGCTCGAACCATCGACCCCCTGATTATGAGTCTCCTTTTTTCGATATATTAATTGCATTGAAAAAGTTGAGTTATTTATGTTATCTTCAACATTAACAGAGATTTATGTGTTTGCACCAGTATAATTAGCTGTTCATTTTATGTAAAATATTACACTGGTTTACATGGATTTGCAGGAATACTGGCGAAAAAACTGGCGCCAAAATACAAGAGGAAAACCTAGCCAAACACACTCAATGGAACACTACCACCCAGTTTTCTTATCAATGGTATTGCTAACCTGTTCCCCAATGAATTTAGCAAAATCGGTGATATCACTACCAACACTGGCCTTTTCCAATGCGGACATATATTGCTCGCGTTTATCCAGCTTTATG
>JBDLIU010000603.1:0-2143 GCA_039714715.1 Bacteroidota bacterium | reverse complement strand
GAGTCAGCATTAAATTCCATGATCCTATGGTTTACGGGTTTCTGCGACTTTCTTAAACTCGTAAACCAGCCCTTAAATGGTATAGAAAAAGCAGAAACAAAGTTAAGAGCGGTTAGCTTGTTCCGGGCAAGTGTTTACACGAAGAAAATACACTGACGAATTAAAGGATGAAGCCGACAAACTGGCTACTAAGTGAGTAAGAACACAAAATATCAGAGGGTGCCAGACATATAATCGGAATAGGTTGACAAATAAACCTATTCATAATATTTGAATGGATTGTATCCACAAACGACTTCAAACATATTGTTATTTAAGCTAAATTTTTAAAAAATACAGGAGTTCTTGATTTGGCTGGCAGTAATTCCACCATGAAATCTCTGAAGGCGTATGAGAAGATTAGAGACATGATTCTCAGCGGTTCGAAACTTCCCGGAACTCGCCTTGTTTTATCTGAACTTGAAACAGAGCTGGGAATTGGGCGAGGCCCCATACGAGAGGCCCTCATGCGCCTGGACAGATCCGGGCTTGTAAAAAACATCCCATACAAAGGGGCCATTGTGGCGGCTCCTCCCACCCCAAAAGAGGTTCTTCACATCTATGACCTTCGAATGGACCTGGAAGCCAAAATTGCGGTGGAGGCCATGAAAAATATTACGGACAAAGATCTCTTAAAACTTGAAGAACTGCATAAAATCATGGGTGAGCTTCCCGGAAATCATTATCAATATGACCGGCAGTTTCATCACCTTATTTATGAAGTATCCAACCTTCCCCACCTTTGCAACATTGCGCAGGCTCTAATTCTGTCCGTGGAAAGTCTCTTAAATATTTATCGGAGAGAGCAAGTACATTGCATTAAATTTAACACAGAGCATGGCGCCATCCTTGATGCACTCAAAAGCCATAATCCTGAAAAAGTCAAAAAAGCAGTTGAAATCAATATTAAAAGCGGTCTTGAAATTATTAAGGAGACTTACAGCAATCTCTTAAGGGTTCCTTTCGAGTAGACCTGGTTTGCAATGGGGTCGGTCGGCAATCGTGGAGACCAGATGCCTTGATTGGTCGTCCGTCCTGCTTCGTTTTTTTATTTTAACACTTATGGGTGCCTTATTTTTTGATATGTTTCTACTCCTCACCCGAACCCGGAACTAACTGCGCATGTTTACATGGACCATACCCCTTTGAGCGAAACGGCATAAATTTGTTAGGGCACAGGGGGGCTTGATACTCCCCCAAACTGCCTGACAACAGACTTGAAGGTGACCCAGCAGAAGAAATGTTTGGTCTCCGGCGAGTAATCGAGAGCCCCTTCTCAGCAGACCATTTTTTCGCCCATCATCTCGACCCACAACCATCCCGACTGGCCAAGCGGTTGATCCCCAATAAGTGCTTGGTGCAGAGTACCTGCCACCGAAGGTCTTCCAGGTGTTTGGACGTCTGCATTTCCAAATTTACGCTGGTATTATTTTAAGGATATGGACAATGTCTTAAACAAAAAAAGCCATCAAGCATTTTATAAAATATTATTTAATATATTTTATAAAATGCTTGACACCTGCACTTATTCTTGATTATCTACAAATAATAATCAATAAATTTTGCATCCGAAGATGAGCATAAGTTTTCAATAGAAGACTGAAATAATCGGGGATGCAATCCCAACATCGTCGCTGATACAACACCCAGGTCAATACCACTTTGGCTTGAATCTTCTACAAATTACTATCACCGGCATTCCAAAATTATATCATCTGCCGGTTTAATATATAAGGTCTGTGGTTTTGTTTTTCAGTTAAGGCCACCTTGCAAAATTGCCTTTTTGCTCAATCCCAACGTCACGAGGCAAATTAAAATGCTCACATATCAATTATATGCTGCGCTTTTTAATTTGCCTGTTTCTCGATCTTGAGCGAAAATTCGAATTTTTCAAGGTAACCTTGATTCAGTAGAACAAAAGTAGGATTTTAATGTTAATTGAGGAGGTAGTATGAAGCGATTTACGATTATTAGTTTGATGTTTTTTTTCACAACGGCAATGTTGCTGCCAATTTCAGCATTTGCTGAGAAAACACTGAAAATCGGCCTTGGTGATCCCATTGATTCCGATCAGGGTGTACTGGCCCTCAGGTTTAAAGAGATT
>JBDLIU010000602.1:0-2144 GCA_039714715.1 Bacteroidota bacterium | reverse complement strand
TACTGGAAGTTGAATCTTGAAATCATCGACACTTCTAATAGTTGTTTTACCCCATGGTAAATCTAAATAAGAGAAGACTGATATATCTGCTTTACGCCCAAATGAGCAAAAAAGGCAGTACTAATTAATCTGCTTTATTACCTTCAGAACTTGAACTGGAAAGTTTTTATTTTACCTAAAAAAATACAGGGTTAATGTTTGGTAAAAGTACGTTTGTCATGCCAAGTACCTTCCCAACCAGTAATAATGCCATCATTACCACACTCCAAACATTCCCAGCCAATGTTTTGAGTATCAGGATCCATCCAAACTTCGATATCTCCATGGCAAACGCGTTGGCTATTTCGACATTGAGCATCGGCAAATGTGATAGGGTAACCTTCATCCAGTGTGGCGGTTTCCACAATTTTACCCAAGAAGTGAAATAATTCTTCGGCTTCTGGCGTTAATGAGGCAGTCTTACCATTTTCATCCAAGAAATGTTGTAGGTTTGTAATCATTGTCATTTGTTTAGCCTTTATGTAAGAAAGCCTGGTTATGTGTTTTGCTCTATTTCCAGTCACCATTTTCCGATTTACCAGACTCAGGACCGATTAAAGAAGTTACACCTTCGGCTAAAATTGTCTTCTTTGCCTCTGTTAATGCTTCTCTATCACTATTAAATGGCTCATCCCAAACAGATGAATTATTAAACTCGTCAACCACTTCCAAGATCCAACCATTATTGCCATCTTCATATATTTCGATTTTAACTGTTTTACCACCACTAGATATTGCTTGACTAAGAGGCGACATTTTTACTTTAAATTCGTCTTCACTCATTGGGAACTTCTCATTTCTTTGATGTTTTTTTGACATATAGCAGTTAAGGACAGGTCCTGATAACAATAACTTAACAATTTTATTGTTTTTGTAAGTTTATGTTTTTAAATAAGAATAACACTCTACAAACCAGATAACAATAAATTGTTATCCAGAATGAACAACCCTAAAGGTCAGCTCTGACAGTAAGAAGGAAAAACTACCACGAGTGAAATATACCCTAAGTAATTTAATATTATATTTTAATTATTTCGTATAGAATAAATATTTTAATCCCCTCCTTACCATAGAGCAGGAGGGGGGCTGTCGATTAAATTTCCATATGCTCTGATACTTCCAGAGCATCATCCACTTCAACACCAAGATAACGGATAGTGCTTTCAAGTTTTGAATGCCCTAAAAGTAGTTGGACTACTCGAATATTTTTTGTCTTTTGATAAATTAAGGATGCTTTAGTCCTTCTCATGGAATGAGTACCATATTCCATGGGATCTAAGCCAATCGATTTAACCCATTTTTTAACAGTCTGTGCATATTGTCTTGTTGATAAATGTTCAGAACTTGATAAACGGCTTTTAAATACGTAATCGTGGTACCCCAACTGTTTGTTATTGATTAAATCTAATAACGATTCACGAGACTGTTCTGTGATTTCAAAATGCACAGGCTTATGCGTCTTTTGCTGAATGACAACGGCCCTGGAAAGAATTTTACCATTACGCATGACATCATTAACTTTGAGCTGGACCAGGTCACAACCACGTAATTTGCTATCAATTGCCATGTTGAATAACGCTAATTCATGAATATTGTTTTCCATTTGTAAGCGAATACGGATTTCCCATATTTCCTTAAGTTTCAAGGCTGGTTTCTGGCCAAGAATTCGTCCCTTATTCCACGGAGTTGTTTGTTTCATTGTTGTTAAATTATTCATGATACACCTCACTTTTGAGATAAGATAATTCAATTATGGCAAAATTGTGTGATTATTTATTGAAATGTGTTGATATGTGTTATGATCAAAAGACAAATTTAAGATGAGGGTTTTCTCTATGCCACGTACAACCAGTGTCACTTTAGGTGAACATCAGCAGCAATTTATTGAAGCACTTGTCAAAAGTGGTCGTTATACTTCAACGAGCGAAATTGTCAGGGATGCTTTACGTAAACTAGAAGAATCACAAGGTTCTGAATGGCTCTTAAGTCAGTTAATTGAAGGTGAAAAAGGTGAAGCGAAAGCCTGGGATGATGAAGCATTAATGGCACACGTTAAAAAGGAAGCCCAAAAACGTGGCAATCTATAAATTATCACCGGCTACCGA
>JBDLIU010000601.1:0-2149 GCA_039714715.1 Bacteroidota bacterium | reverse complement strand
GTGGATTTATACCTACGGTGAGTAAAATAGCAGCCTTGTTGGTCTGAATATACCGAAGTGAGTCCGGGATAATTACCTCCGGAGCTGACAAATTAAGCTGAAAATCACCATTCAGGTACCTGTTTATTTCAGTCTTACTCAGTTTCATTTTGTTAAGCCGTTTTATGTAGGCTTTCTTGTATGATTCCTGCACCAGGGAGTCACCCATACCTAACTTTTCTATCACCTTATCCGGACGGTTATACCACAGGTCGAACTGATCGAAACTGTAGGCCTTAAATCCTTTCACAAAATGTACAATGTCTGTAGCATTCTTGCTGGCCTTGTAATATCCTTCCGGGGTAAGCCATACGTAGGAGAATTGAGAAAGATCCTTGAGTAGTATCCCCTGTTTCCTTGGATATAGACTTACGAGTGACTCTTTCTTGCATAGATCAATTATGGAGTAATGTCCATCTTCAGAAAAACTTGCCAGCTTGCAACCGTCTGCTTTCATTTTCGCGATGGGAGCAGAGTGACTTTGAATATTCCACTTTTCATTCACATCATTCAGGCTCCAGATGTTAATTTCTCCATTCTCATGACCCGTAATTAACTGGTGGTTTTTTTGATCGTATACCCTGTAGGTCTCATAGGAGGGAGAATAGTTGTATAGTTGTTTGCTCTTGCCTGTATGGATGTTTAACAGTGTTTTATCTACTAACAGGCTGTCTTTGTGATGTGAAAAAATGGCATTTTCTGCAAAAAATGGTAGCTTTTTAAACTTTCTGAAAGGGTAAGACGAATGCCAAATTTCATGTTGTGAAATTTTGGCTGTAATATTTACCAGTAATTCATCACCGGATTCATTGAATGTGACAGATCTTATAGTAGGATAGCCGCCATTGTCGAATTTACCCAAATGTTTACCTGTTTGGGTGTCCCAGATATCGAGCTTAGCCATGTCTTTTGTAGCAGCCACCTTCGACTGAGGGCTATAATCCAGGAAATCAAGATGTACCGCCTCCTTGCTTAGTTCTGTGCGTTCTACTTGCTGCGTTAAAAGACTCTTTTTTACAAAGAAGAATTTTGATGTCAGGAATTCATTTTCGAGATAAATAATGCTATCTCTGCTCATAAAGAAGGCCATATTTTCGGTATAGCCAGACACCAAATTTGCCTCTGAAAGACTGTAAATAGCATGAGAAGTGGCCAGTCGGTCATTTTTGAAGTCAAGACTAACAGGAATGTACTGGTCTGGTGTATCAGGTGGCTCTTTCACCCCAATACTTGATGTTAATGGCTGAATGTCAATACTCCAGAGTAACCTGTTGCCGGAGATTGGATAGGGGGTATCCATGTAGATAAACGACCATGAATTGAGTAGTTCTGTACTATTATTAGTAAGTCGCCATCGCCATAATTCATAATCTGATTTATCTTCTCCGTACTTCTTTATTATAAACATTTGAGTTGAAAAATTAGGACGGAAATCCTCTATCGATCCTTTAAAGCTACCAGCCCAGCGGTTGGTAACAGTATGCTGATCGGGATCATATTCAACCAATCCATTGCTGGTAAGCAGATAAAGGAGGTTATTAAATTCTTGCAGGGCCAATACATCCTTTAACAACCTATGTTTGTTGAATTGCTTTGATTCAATGTTAAATGTATTTAGAAAACCATTTCCTGTAAAATACAACAAATTATTCCTCAAAAAAGCTCTGGACGATGATTTTATAAAAGAATCAGAATGAAATCTATCGATAATATTTCCTGTATTTTTATCTATTTTAAGCCAATAAAAGGCATAAGGATTCTGCTCATACAAGTAATATTCACCATTTGCACCAATAAAAACCTGCTCATAACTAAGCATCTCATGTTGGTTTTGTACTGCTAACTCCGTGATTTCGGAGGTTTCGAAGTTATACTCCATAATAAATGGCGTAGAAGCGGTTTCTGACACCACAATCAGCCCATTTTCGGTAAATGATGCCGTTTTGATCTCATCTTTAAACTTAAAGCGCTTCAATAAACGCAGTGAATGGGCATCCCAGAGGATTAATTGACTGTTTTCTTTGGATAAAAGAAAGCGGTTATCTGCAGATACACCTACAATTGCCTCATCCAGGCTAGAGGAAGAGCCCGGGTGCCCAAATTGCATTTG
>JBDLIU010000600.1:0-2157 GCA_039714715.1 Bacteroidota bacterium | reverse complement strand
GCCGGTGGCTTATGAAGGGAGTCAGTCGCCCTTGAGGATGTTATACCAGTCCCAAAAGAAAGTTCACTCAACCCTACCCGTACTGATACATGTTTCTAAAATGTAAATATTACCCAAATTGATCGATTTCGTTTTTGAACAACAATTTTCCATAGAAGTGAAGGTAAATAGCACAAAATGATCCGCGTGAAGTGAAGAGATTATGCTGTAAACAGTTTTCAGATGATTTTCAGCGAAAAATTAGCAAACACTTCAGATTTTGTGCGCACCTCACCTCATGATATTTCAATATCGATGGTGCTGACCGCCAGCGCTAAGATATGGCTGGCGACTGTTTACAACGTTTAAACAGCTCCAATAGACGAAGATTTTCAAAACAAGCTACAGTAACCTTTAGAATGACTTTTTTGCTATGAATAACCACCTTGCCGGCAATATCGATCAACTTCCTGCGAATCGTATTTGCGTAGGCGCCGACAGGTAAAATTGGTGCACTGACATCTTCTTTGAAAGATTCCATCAAAAAATGACCCAGCAACATCGAATAATACCAGGCAGCATTCGGATTGAATTTCTTGAAGGGCAGCTGTTCATGCCCAAAGTCCTTCAGCGCACGGTTTGCCAACTCATCACTGCCGCGTTCGTGGTAGCAGGCAACAATGCCGTTAGCCGTCAGGTAATTTTCGGCCTTAACACCTGTGAGTTGATCATCGATTGGCTGACCCTGTCCGATATTGGTGATGATAACCGTATCGGGGCGACAACCAGGCAGATAAAGCTGATCCCCATCATTAATCAACCGACAGTAAATCGCTCGCCGGAACCGACACCAATTGCCACGTTTGCTGCCAAATTCAATATACTCCCAATAGTCTTTTTTACCGGAGCAATACCTTGTCCAGTCTTCATCTTTGGACTGGATCGCCACTGCCTTAATATCTTTATACAACTTTCCACCACAGACATAGCCAATTTTAAGTTCTTCACAGACATGGAAAATCTTCTGGTCGAAAAAGCCGCTGTCCATGCGGATGATAATGGGAATATCTTTTCGATACTGTTTGCGGATTTTTTTAACCATGTGCCTGATCATTTTCTGAACCGTATCGCCGTGGTTAGAGTGCTTGTCTCCGCCACGAAAAACCGCGTCTACAATCATCCGCCCCCAGTTCATTTGCAACGGTTGAAAACCCTTTTTCTTCTTGTAGGTCGGCTTCACCCCATGACGACACTTGGCATCATCATTGTCCATCACCATGGTGTCGATACCCAACTCGATGAGCTTAGGTTCTGTTATCTTCAGTCGCCAGATAAAAAGTCGCTGCAACAACCTGCGGAACAAAAAGATGCGAGTCCAGGCAAAGGCGTTGAAGAATCGTTTTATCCGGTGCGAAGAAGCCATATGCGCCATATCCGTCTCTATACTGCCGGCATGCCCTGGATCGTCAGCGAGTTTATCGAAATAAGTCAAGTGCCGGCTGGTGCCGTCAGCCATAAAGCAAAGGACTTGTTTGAAAAGCTCAAAAATCGCAATACCTTTTCTGCTCTTCCGTATCGAACCGAAGTATCTGTCAAGCAAAGGAAAAATTCCAATTTGATGCAGATAGGCCACAAAAAGGGTCAGACCTGCTCTGCCGGTCAACCGTTCGTTGGTCATCTCAATTGTGCTGATTTTCAGTTCCTTTTTGCGGTAATCTTTGCTATATCTTTTCATCAAGTCCTCCACCTGTTAGGTGTCGCTATTCTTGTTAACGCTTTGGTCGGTTTTAACAAGTATTATAGCATATTACCTTCAGATGAAGGACTTTTTTATTTTAGGAATCGCTTACGTTAGGTCTAATATATTTGGTTCGGTTTTGTGATGTGTTAAACATAGACTTGATAGGTGCAGCATTAAATAAATTAGAAAAAAACAAAAGTAAATATCCTGTACATCTGGCAAAGGGTTCCGCAAGGAAATAGGCCATATTAATCCCTTTCTATATCAATTTTTTGTTCACCTGATTTTTCAGAAACGATTTTCCATATTTTGTCTACCACATTTGGCGGAGACACATTATTTAGCACACGTGGCCCAAGACCCAGCTCTTTCTCAATCGCCAAAACCTGAGAATCAGGCTTATTGTCCAACTCTTCGGATATGATTTTTGATCGATC
>JBDLIU010000599.1:0-2162 GCA_039714715.1 Bacteroidota bacterium | reverse complement strand
TCTATACGGAGTATATTCTTTTCTATTGGATGTTGGGAACGGTTGTTGTATTACGTTTATTTAATCAATAATGGGGTATATATGCAATAAATGGTATTTATCCCTATGTTATCGGCAACCAAATGTAAAACAAGTAATGAAATGAGAATGAATAGGGTTAAGTATATATCTATTATATGTGCTCTTTGTTTTTCCGGTTTTTCGTCTACCAATGCGCAAAGGGTATTTTCATTTCACTCGCTGTTTACTGAACAGGATGCTGAACTGAAGCCGGAGATTGAAGGATTATGGACAATGCCGGTTTTTGATTGGACCATGTCACTCAAAAAAGCAGGAGATAATTTTTATCATTTTATTGACAATCTTGATGATCCGACATATATATATGAAGCCGCTTTTGTAAAACTTAAGGGTGAACTACTTATTGACCTTAGAGGCGTATTGCCTGAAAATATGGGTGATAATGATTTCAGAAATAGTTTTTTGCCTTTTCATTCCATCTATAAATCCAAAATATCGGGTGATACGCTATTTATTTCTTCCTTGAATTATTCATGGTTTTACAATTATGCAGTTACAAAGGAATTACCCTTAAAATTTAAATGGGTAAGCAATGGGATCTTATTGACTTACGCAACAGAAGAGTTGCAATCATTCTTTGCCGAGCATATCCACGAAGATGGAATCTTTGATGAACCCGGCCTAATAATAGTCGATAATGATCATTTTAACGGGGAGAAGGATATCATAGCGGAAAATTCCGGGTTTAATCCTTCAGCTTCATTATCACAAAAATGCACTCCCAGTTTTCCTTTTAAGGATGGCTGGTTAGGCGGAGATGGAGATGTTTCTGTGCCAATTAACGACACTAGCACAATATTCATTTTTAGCGATACCTATGTTGGAAATAAGGATCAAAAAAGCAGACAGGAACCGGGTATGGGCATGGTTGCAAACACTTTAGCCATTCAGACTTGTTCGACCAATGGAGAAAGCGATATACAGTATTACTGGAACAAAATGTACTCTGACAATCCTAAACCCTTTTTCAGGTCTTTTACAGATCGTTATAAATATTGGGTTGTTGATGCATTTACGGCAAACAGGAATCTGTATGTGATTCTTAGTAAAATTGGATCTCAATTCGGATCGCCTCCTGATAATATTTATAATTTTTCCGGCTTAGGTTTTACACTTGCAAAAATCAGTAATCTACACGATGTTCCTCATGATTGGAAAATTGAATTGTTCCCCTTGCCCGACTTCATAAGTTCAACAATGGAAATACGTTGTCATGCAAAGCAGGACGGGTATATTTATTTATTTATCAGCAGAAATGACACTTCGCAGTTTGTGGTCAGAAAACAAATCGACCTTATTGACGATCATGAAAGACCTTTTGAATACTATGCATTGAACAAGGAATGGAAACAAGGCATCGAAGCGAATGATATGTTGGAAATAGCGAAAGGATTCAGATGCAATTCTGTAAACTTCCACCCCGAGATAAGGCAATGGGCAATGATTAGTGATATACGTTTTAAGGATAATAAAATAAAAATGCGCACTGCCCCTGAATTGACAGGTCCATGGTCGAATGAGATAGTGATTTATGAAATCCCCGAAGTGACACCAGGGAATTCATTATATAGTAAGTCTAACTTTTGTTACTTGGCTCGAGAACATATACAATATTATGACTCAAAAAATCTGGTGATGCTCCTTACATATGACATAAATAATACTAATTATTCCGAAATATTATTGAACCCCAAAATCTATACTCCAAAGATTATTACGGTTCCATTGAAGAATAATGGCAGCCGATAACATTGTGCAAACTCCATATTGGCTTTTCACGTGCTTTGCACAAAGAGAATCATATATTTATACAACAGAACGAGAAAGCAATCCATAACTAAATGAACTAAACTATTGCAAATGCAAAGCCCGCGCCAAGTCCCTCTCCGACACTCATTGGTTGGCTGGTGGTGATTAACAGTCTCGACAGAGATTAAAGGTGGCTGGAATGAGGACCGGAGCGCCAAAACAGCGTTTGCACTAACCGTTGTGCGTAATTTATGAAAGACTTTCTAAAAGATATTAAAACTGGAATTGGACTCGGAGTTATCAAGTTCGGAATGACTCGGAACCAAATAAAA
>JBDLIU010000598.1:0-2198 GCA_039714715.1 Bacteroidota bacterium | reverse complement strand
TTCGATTGATACCATGATAACATGGATGAGGGAGACCATACAGTTCATGAAAGACTATCATGTGAAAAACAGTAAATGGATGGATGAATTTGCTGCCTACCCATCGGGTCATCTGGGTATGGTTGACACACATGGAACCATGCAGTTATATGACGGGCTTCTAAGAGCGATTGATGCTGATGGAAATATCACATTGAACGATATTCCTGATTTTCAATATGCAGACTATTTTACTGAGCAGGTAAAGCCATGGAGTTATCTTAAATTCCCCTACCTTAAACATATTGGTAAAGAAAAAGGTTGGAATAGGGTTGGACCATTAGCCAGAATAAATGTATGTGATAAAATTGGCACTCCATTGGCAGAGATTGAAAGGGCTGCATTTATGGATTATACCAATGGTAAGCCTAACAATATGACCATGCATACACACCTGGCCAGGTTGATAGAAATGCTGCATTGTGCCGAATTAATGAAAAGTATTTTGCATGATGAAGACATTTTCGGAAATGAACTGGTAAGAAAAGGTGTTGAGAGAAATGAAGGTATCGGTATTATTGAAGCACCAAGGGGTACACTTATTCATCACTATAAAGTTGATGATAAAGGAATGATTACCAAGTGTAATTTGATAGTCTCAACAACTCATAATAATGAACCGATGAACAGAGCGGTTCAGTGGGTTGCTGAAAAGGAGATCAGTAATCAGAAAAAGATTACAGAAGCGATGCTAAACCAGGTTGAGGTGGCTATTAGAGCTTATGATCCATGTTTGAGCTGTGCAACACATGCACTTGGTAAAATGCCACTTCATATTAGTTTATTAGATAAAAATGGAGGTTTAATCGATGAGCGATATAAAGAATAAAGCACTATTAATCGGTATTGGCAATTGTGGCAGAAGGGATGATGGCCTTGGATGGGCTTTTCTGGATGAGATCAGCAAGTGTCTTGGCGATAAGTACGATTACGACTACAAATACCAGTTAAATATCGAAGATGCTGAACTGATAAGTGAAGTAGATACGGTAGTTTTTATTGATGCATTTTCAGGAGAACTCGAAAATGGGTTTGCAATAGAAGAATGTGAACCTGTAGATTCATTTGAATTTACTACACATGCTTTAAGTCCGGGTGTTGTTGTATCGTTATGCAAAAGCTTGTATAATGCTGAGCCAAATGCTTATGTTATTAAAATAAATGGAGAGGGTTGGGAGCTATGCGAAGGGCTTACAAAAAATGCTCAGGATAATCTAAAGAAAGCTTTAGACTGCTTCTTTGAAAACCCGGATCTGTTTGGGTATGCAAACAAAAAGGCAGTTTGCTAATTTAGCCCTGATTAATCGTTAGAAATACTTGATAAAAAATGATCATTCTGGTCAAAGTATGACAAAGGTTTCGTATCTTTTGTAGAAGAAATCTCAATATTATTTTATCATGAAAAAGGTACTAGTTCTTACAGGTGGTGGTGATTGCCCCGGCCTGAATGCTGTAATACGTGCAATTGTTAAATTTTTCAACAACCAGGAGGGCTGGCAGGTCTTAGGTAGTATAGAAGCCTTTAACGGGGTTCTACGTGATCCTCAAGAAGTTATTGTACTCGACAACACCAATGCAGCGGGTATCCATGTGAAAGGCGGCACCATTATCAAGACAACCAATAAGGGTAATCCCTTTAATTTTCCGTTTAAAAACGAAGATGGTACGCTTACTGAAGTTGATAGATCAGACGAGTTGATTGAAAAACTTGATGAGCTAGGTGTTGAGGCAGTTATTAGCATAGGGGGTGATGGCTCACAAGGAATATCGCAGAAACTCTATGAAAAAGGGGTGAACATAATAGGTGTTCCTAAAACAATTGACAATGATCTCTCTTCTACAGATTTCACCTTTGGTTTTCAAACAGCAGTGCAAATTGCCACCGATAGCTTTGATAAGCTGGTATCTACAGCGGAAAGCCATGACAGGGTTTTAATTATGGAAGTTATGGGCAGAGATGCCGGCTGGATTGCTCTGCATACAGCTATTGCAGGAGGTTCTGAAGTATGCCTTATCCCTGAGATTCCTTATGATGTTAATAAGGTTGCTGAAAGAATCAAGGCAAGGTATCACAACGGACGTGGCTTTGCTCATATCGTTGTTGCCGAAGGTGCTAAACCGGTTGGCGGGGATGTAGTGGCATCAGAAATGGCAGAAGT
>JBDLIU010000597.1:0-2234 GCA_039714715.1 Bacteroidota bacterium | reverse complement strand
GAGGTAGTCATTAACCGTGATGAGGTGGACCCCCAAACCTGTGAGTGCGTTCAAATATAATGGCAGGGTGGCCATCAGGGTTTTTCCCTCACCAGTGCGCATCTCTGCGACTTTGCCAGTATGAAGGATCATCCCACCCAGGAGCTGGGTATCAAAATGGCGCATCCCCAGAGTTCTTTTGCTGACTTCTCTGACAACGGCAAATGCCTCCACCAGGAGGTCATCCAATGTTTCGCCCTGATCCAGGCGGCTTTTGAACTCATCAGTTTTGGCTTTGAGTTCCTGGTCGCTTAAAGCCACGATCGAGGTTTCCAGATCATTGATCTGGGAAACAACAGACATATATTCTTCGATCTTTTTCTTATTGGGGTCTCCCCCGATCTTTGTAATTATTTTCTTTAACATGGGGACAATTATACCAAGCTGAGAGAGGAATGACTGTTTGAGAGTTATAAGAAATGCGGTATACATTAAAAAAACACTCCTCCGGAGAGGAGTGTTTTAGGTTTATGAAAATGTTAATATTATAGGGGTGTTACTTCCTGTGCCTGAGGGCCTTTTGGGCCATCAGTCACGACGAACTCAACACGCTGACCTTCATCAAGGCTGCGGTAACCATCACCCAAAATTGCGCTGTAATGCACGAAGATATCTTCGCCGGAATCGCGCTGGATGAAACCAAAACCTTTAGTCGCGTTGAACCATTTTACGGTTCCTTGTTCTTTCTCGGACATGATTTGGAACTCCTTTCAAAGTTTGATGCTTGATGCTACCTCGTTCCAAATCAAAAAATCCTTTATCTTTAGAACAAACGGTGTTGCAAGCAATAAAATTTTAGCATTAATTTTGACACAAGGGAAGCCGATTTAATTGAAAACCACCGGCTACAAGCCGGTGGTTTTTTGAATAATTACCTGAGAAGAATGAATTTCTATTATTCTTCTACTGCTACTACTTCAACATCTTCTTTCTTAAACATCGTAGAAAATTTATAACCGATCAAGGTAAGTACTATTGGAGCGGTAACGAATATCACATTGCTTAAGAACATGGTGATGTATTCCCCAATATAATCGAGCCCTGAAAAAGCATTGTATGTAAGGAACAATCCAATAAAAAGAATAACAATTGTAGGGGCATGCTTGATCCCATCCCCGAATATTCCCACAAAGATGCCCAAGATTGAAACTACCCAGACCATCCATGTTCCGGTTGGAAAGATATCAACGACGGAATTAATGGTCAGGACTACAGCGAAAAGCATTAATAATAAATATACGATTTTAGCGAACTTCTTTAGATCCATGTTTTTCTCCTTTGAAATACATTTTTACGCGGATTACTGAATATGTAACCCTGTAAAATCAAATTGGTTATTGTTATTATCACACATAAATGATAACTTTCCTGCTGCAAATTTGTTATAAGAAGTGAAATTATCGTTAAATCCCATTGAGGTATAAGAAAATTTTCAGGAGAATGATATGACAAAGATAGCTTTAGTTACTGATAGTACAACTGCAATGCCCGTTGAAATGGCAAAAGAACTGGAACATTATGTTGCTCCGGTGGTACTTATGTTTGGGGAGGAAGAATTAAGAGACAGTGTTGATATTCAACCAGCGGAATTTTATAAACGATTGGCAATTTCTGAAGTTCATCCCACAACTTCACAGCCGATCCCAAATACTTATAAAGAGATTTATGACAAATTATTGGCTGAGGGAAATGAGATCCTGGTGCTGCCCATCTCTTCAAAACTATCCGGATCATATCAATCAGCTGTGATGGCAAAGGAAATGCTTCCAGATGCTCCGATCGAAGTTGTTGATACTCTTTCAGGCGCGATGGCGGTGGGATTGATACTGCAAAGGATCCAGAAAGCGATCAATGCAGGAAAATCTCTGCAAGAGTGCAAAGAACTTGCTGAAGATCTGAAGGATAATGTTGGTGTCTTCATCACTGTTGATACCCTGGATTATCTTCATAAAGGAGGCAGGATCGGGGCAGCCTCGAAATTCCTGGGCACAGCATTAAAGTTCAGGCCGGTATTGGAAGTAAAGGATGGGGAATTTGTTGGCCATGAAAAGGTCAGGACGACATCGAAGGCAGTTGAAAGGATGATCGAATATACCCTTGAGAGAATCGATGGAAGAAAACCTTTACACATTTCCATTATGCATGCGGACGCAGAAGAAAGAGCTGGAGAATTGCTTAATATGCTAAAAGATAGG
>JBDLIU010000596.1:0-2238 GCA_039714715.1 Bacteroidota bacterium | reverse complement strand
CATTGATGAACTTGACATTAACAATTTTCCAAGTTCATTTTGCTGTTTAAAATACTCAAGATCTTCTTTGGTAATAGCTAATGGTTTATCGATAAAAACCGGTATGTCGGCATCTAAAAAAGGCCTTGCCATTTTAACATGGTTTTCAGGATCATCCCTCGCTAATAAAACTGCATCAACTTCTCCTATCATGTCTTCCATCGAATCAACAACATTTCTTATACCGGAAGCTTTTGCAATATGAGTAGATAAGTTCTTGTCTTGTGTCCACACATGAGTTACTTGTACATCATTTATACCTAAAGTATCACTGTTCGCTTCAAGATATATTGGAATGCCTGCAAAACCACAATTGTTCATTTCTTCCCTGTTGAAATCACCATTTATGATTGCTGACCACGAATAGGGATGACCGTTCCCCTCGCTCATTCCAATAATACCTAATTTTAATATATTACCTCCTTTATATTTCATTACTTATTCAAATTTTATACTATATAAATCGGCATCTTTCATAACAAACCGAAGCCTTACAGGTTTTCCTTCAAGTCTTCTTAAATCGGGCTTTCCTTTCCATGTTACATTCCTTTCTATTTCGTCACCAATAATCTCTGTGGAATTTTCTAATTCAAACCCGGGTATTATATTTCCATGCTCATCAAGGATTTCAACTTTAATAAAACCAGCAGCTGATGTGGCAAAATTTATGTGTACCTCATCTCCTTTAAATATTAGCGGTTTTGTAATCATTTCGCCACCGGAATATGGGGCATTAACAGAAGCAAAGCCGTCTAACCGTAAACTGTATCTTGCTACATGTTTTGTAGGCTGAGTATTATTACGGCTTATATAAACTGACATCTCATTTTCACCAGTCTGTACTACATTTAAAGCCGGATAATTTGAACGTGATACCCAATTTTCATCTCCAATTCCCGGACGAATAAATGTTTCCATAAAAGTTCGCTCATACTTGTTTCCTCCCCGGGTTGTCATGAACACAGCATCTGAACAGTCATTTATATACTGCGGCATTGCGTTTATTCGCTCGCCATCCTCTTTGCTTATCACCTGTTTGCCGGGCATGAACCGGGCAGCAATTGCTACATAAATATGTGGTGCTCTGAAATAGGGACTTGTTTGATTAGTATAAAGATGTTCAATCGGAGTATGACCGAAATCCATTCTTTCGGGCTCAGTCCAGTTCACAAAATCTTTGGATGTCGTGCGGCTTATCGTACGAAATCCCAAAAAGTCTCCTGATGTCCATGTCCTGAAATAACAAATGTAACATTCTTCTGCTTCAGACCAGAAAGCTACATTTTGCGAATCAAACATTCCGTCTGTTAATATGGGTGATTTACCTTTTTCCCAATGAATCCCTTCTTTTGATGTAAAAACCCAAAGTCCAGCATTAACATCACCAGCCAGAGCTTTATATTTTTCATCACTTTTGCAATTTGGATTTGCATCTAAAAATGGTGTAAAATTATGAGGGAAAGGAGCATCATTTGCAAGAATAACGTTGTTATTTTTTGTACCGTTGATTTCATAAATACCCAGATCCGGTTTATTCCAGACAATACCATCTTCCGATTCTGCATAGCATGTTACTGATAAATCTGTGTCATCTGGTGCCGCAACAGGTAATCCCCTATAAAAAGCCTGATACTTATTGTTATTCTTAATTATTGTAACATACGCACTCAGAGCTCCTTCCCATGGTTTATCAAATGGTAAAACCTTACCCTGGTATTGTGGATTGTGAAGAACAAGTTTTGTATCAATGAGTTTATGAATTAAATAATCGTCAACAAACGGCTCCAACCTGTTACCAATCGCTAATGTTTCATTACCTTCTGGAAATATTTTTTTCTCTTTATTTTTGACAAAGAATTGTAATTTTCCTTTTATCTCTTTTTTACCAACTTTTTTAGTAGCACTTAAGGTTGTTTCCCCATTAAAATTTTCAGGTATTGAAAAACTTATATTATCACCACTTTCATTAATTACAACAGTTTTATTATTGTTTTTCAATTCCCATTTTACCGGTACATTCATCTCAAACCAAAGGTTTGATAATTTTTCCAGATACACATTCATTACCTCTCCTTCAGAAGGATAGTGCTCATTAGAACAAACTTCCAATCTTTCCGGAAGTTTACCTTCCATAAATTTTTCATGAGCACTTTTGCCGTATACATGCAAATAAGCTCCCCAGCCACCGCCGCCTTGATC
>JBDLIU010000595.1:0-2243 GCA_039714715.1 Bacteroidota bacterium | reverse complement strand
CCATAACCCGGAATTATTACAACATTTTGTGCTGAATCGAATATCATTGCAGCTTCTTCAGCATCGACAGATTTAGCATCTCCTTGCGGTCCTGTTCCAGCTTCGGATGATGCAGCACCAGCATTTTCCCAACCGCCAAGAACAACATTCATCAATGAACGATTCATTCCTTTGCACATGATAATTGTCAAGATAATTCCAGATGCACCGACAAGTGCTCCAGCAATAATTAATAAATTATTCTGCAATACAAATCCTGTCATTGATGCTGCTAATCCCGAATAGGAATTTAACAATGAGATTGCAACCGGCATATCTGCCCCTCCAATTGGAAGGACTAATAACACACCTAGAAGTAGAGATACAGATAAAATCCCCATTAAAATATCCACTCTTGATGGATCAATTACAAAAACAACTCCAGCAGCAATAACAGCCAATAGCAACAATACATTAATTGGATTCTGTAAAGGATATTTAACTACTTTCCCGGTTACAAATCCTTGAAGTTTTCCAAATGCAATAAAGGAACCTGTAAACGTAACAGCGCCAATCAATACTGATAACACAAGTGTCACCAAAATTGCAATATCTGAGGTTCCACCTTTGTAATACTCAGATAGTGCAACTAAAGCTGAAGCTCCCCCTCCAAATCCATTTAAGACACCAACCATCTGAGGCATACCAGTCATTTCCACCTTAAGAGCCATAAAAGCTCCGATTGCTGAGCCGACAACTACACCGATAATTATGTACTCGTATGTAAGTATTTGTTGATCAAAAAGGGTTATAACTATTGCTAAAAACATTCCCAATGAAGAGAGCATGTTTCCTTGTCTGGCAGTTTTAGGTGAACTTAATCTTTTTATTCCAAAAATAAATAGAATAGATGCGATCAGATATACTAGATATATAATAATTTGCATAATTTACTCTCACTTCTTTTTGAACATTTTTAACATTCGATCAGTAACTAAGTAACCTCCAACAACATTGATTGTTGCAAAAATTAGTGCGACTAATCCCAAAATTGTGCTTATAGTGAATTCTTCCATCCCTGCACTTAGTAATGCCCCAACAATAGTAATGCCTGAAATCGCATTTGATCCAGACATAAGCGGGGTATGTAGTGTGGGAGGAACTTTTGTAATTAGCTCGAAGCCAACAAAAATTGCCAATACAAATACATATATCAGCATTAGTAAATCAAATATTTCCATTGTTTATTTCCTTTCAGTTTTAAAAAAATAATAATTGAATTCAGAACACAGAATAAAGAATCCAGAATCTACTTTATCTATTAAATTGAATTTAGTATTGAATTCGAATATGATGTTAATAATTTACTAACTTCGACTAATAGTTCATTTAGATTTTTTGTGTTAGCATATCCTAAATCATTTACTAAAATTAAATAGTATCTAACTTCTTCAAGAGAACCTTGTGCTATATTCAAATAACGAGCTTTGTCTTTTATCCCTCGTTTTTTGAATCCTTCAGCGATATTAGCCGGAACTGAAAGTGAAGCACGTCGAATTTGTGAAGTTAAACCATAAATTTCTGATTTGGGAAAAGTTGTTGTTAATTTATAAATATCCAAAACAAGTTGATGCGCTTTTTGCCACACAATTAAATCTTCAAATTTCTGTGCTGGTTTCATATCCTGATAATATTTAATTAATGTTTTATCCTAAATTCTGAGTACTGTATTCTGTTTTCTAAATTCTCTCTTTCACTCTTTCATCAACAACTTCACTTTTATGTGTTAAGAGCGCACCTTTAACTATCTCATCTTCTAAGTTGAGTTCAACATTTCCTTCATCACTAATATGATCCAATAAAGCTAAAATATTTTTAGCATATACTTCACTGGAATTTGTTGCAACAAGACTTGGAAGATTTGGTTCTCCAATAATTGTTACATCATGCTTTACAACAGTTTCACCTTTTTCACTTATTTCACAATTACCCCCGAATTCAACAGCCATATCCAGAACGACAGAACCAGGACGCATATTTTTCACCATTTCTTCTGTTATCAGTAGAGGCGCTTTCTTACCTGGTATTAGTGCAGTTGTGATCACAATATCAGCATCAGTCACATGCTTGAATATTAGTTCTTTCTGTTTACGCAAAAATTCATCTGAAGCTTCTTTTGCATAACCCCCTTCATCCTGCATGTTTTCATCAGTTTCAACCTCAATAAACCTACCGCCAAGACTTTGAACTTCTTCTTTAACTGC
>JBDLIU010000594.1:0-2247 GCA_039714715.1 Bacteroidota bacterium | reverse complement strand
GTTGCAGAGGATATAGAACCTTCGGCCACCTCAAATGCAACAGACGCTTCAGGATATGCATTACCATTTTGGTCTTTTACGATCACTTCTATAGGATCTGTAAGCGTTGTTTCTACAACTGTTGATTGATTAGTACCTGACACAAGTGCCATAGTTGTGGCAGTTGGTGGTATCACGCTATCTTTAGAACAAGAGGAGAATGCCAGTGGTAAAATTAAGCATGCGAACATTAATAGATTTAGTGTCTTTTTCATAGTATATCTTAAATGTGTTGTAACTTATTATATGTGCCTTCCCTGAAGCCAATCAGGGCATAAGTGATAAATATACTGATTTCCCGGTAGTTTATAGGGCTATCCACAGCTTTCTGGCCCATGCTATATATATTTTCCAGCCGTTGGATTAAATATAGTTGCTAGCAACCACCACCATTAGTTTATCATTAAAAGCTATTGTTCTCTGCTTTGGCCTTATGGTAGGCTTCCCTACCTAACGCCAGCACCTCAGGGGTTTTATGGAAATCCATAGTGCCGCAAACTTTTCTTGATACATTTACCGTAAGATCCGGCTTGTATTTTTCGAGAAGAAGTTTGGAGAGGGTTTCCTGTGTGAGATCGAAGGACTCATTCATCATATCGAAAATGCCCAGGTCATTGTCTTTTTTCTTTTCTGTTTTACGCCATTTACCATAGCGAGTCATCAGGTTATCCATAAAAGACTTTTCTTTTGCTTTCATTTTAGGCCTTTCAAAGGGGATATTGGCATTCGCATCGACTACCACCAGCTTATCACCGGGATGTCGTTTTATGAGGTCAACAGGAATAGGATTTACCACACCACCATCCACGATTATGCTATCATTCTTTTTAATGGGGTGTAGTATTGTTGGGATAGATACGGTAGCTCTAATGGCATCTTTCAAACTCCCCTGGTCGTAGATAACCACCTCTTTTTTAATGATGTCTGAGGCAACCGCCAGGAAAGGGATGGGAAGATCTTCAATGTTTACATTTGGCAGGTAAGGGCCAATCTTTTTGAATACTTTTTCACCTTTGATAAAACCTTTGGAGCTGATGCTGAAATCCAGCAAGTTAAAAACATCCCAATAGTCGAGGTTTCTTAACCAGTTAGTGTATTCCGGGAGTGTTCCGGCAGCATAAAGGCCACCAACTACGGCCCCCATTGACGAACCGGCAACAGAGGTGATTCTATGACCATCTTTTAGTAATTCTTCTATCACTGCGATATGGGCTACACCCCGGGCAGCTCCGCTGCTAAGAACAAGTGCTATGTCATGTTTGGCCATGACACAAAGGAAATGATTTAGTGTTAAATATATTAACATAAAGTAATCTATTAATCCTCTTGATGATGGTAAAGATTCTTCACCCGACACGGGATCAGAATGACAAAATAGGATTGTATAAATCGTTATTTTTTTGTCATGTCGAGTGAAGCGAGACATCTTAGCCCCAAAGAAGACTAGGCGATGGTGGTAAAAAGGCAAAATTTAGTATAAATAGACCATCAATCAATTTGCCTATTCAGTACACTCACACTCATCAAAAACATCTTGAATAAGATTCAGGAATGACTGGGTTTGATCTGCTCCAAGTTTCTGACCAACCTGCGATGCTATTAATGTAGATATTATCCCTAATGCTCCTCCCAGGGCTATCCAATAACCATGAGGTGCCTTGTCTAACATTTGCTGAGAAGAACCAAGAATTGTTCCGAACAAGGTGGCGGCTCCAAAACCGATATAAAAGAACATAAACAATGTCCAAAGAGTAGATTTAGGTCCAATAAATCCTCGAATCATGGTTTCTTCCTGCCTCTCGGAGTATGGCTCGTCCTTCATGTAATTCTCTCCTACTTCAAGCTGTAATTCAGGTGAGTAGTACTTGTGCAATTCATCTGGCATTTTTACAATAACATGATTTTCCAGAATGGTTCCATCAAGCTTACACTCATGCGAATCTATCTTGCGGGCAAAGCATTCGAGTACCTTATCGGAGGAATAATTGGTATACTGGCGCACCCTGGGGCGCACTCTAAAACTGATCATAGCGGTTGTTTTTTGTTAAAAACAAGCCTCAAGATAGCTAAATCTACCAAATAAATAAAACAGAACTTCGATTCTAATGTTTACAAGAACATAAAATAAGTAAGGGAAATACTCAATACTTTGTTTTTCTTTAAGACCAGATCGGCTGGTGGATTCTGGTGATTATTGGTTTGTAAAAG
>JBDLIU010000593.1:0-2250 GCA_039714715.1 Bacteroidota bacterium | reverse complement strand
ATTTCAGAAACACCTCGAGTTGTAATTGATGGTTTTACAAGTCCAGATAAATCTAGAACAAGCGATTTGTTGTTTACAGACAATGACCCTGAACAAGGTTGGGGAGATTTCTTCTATAATAAACGAACCCTTCAATTAGCTGCACTTGATATTGATGTAGAAATTGTTAATAAAGGCGATAATTTACTATACGTTAAGCCTGTTATCACAGCAAAAAATGATAAGGTAAATGACGATTATGTAGTTCATGTTGTTGTGGTTGAAGACTCCTTAACATCACAGGATCTTGGTATTACATCAGGATCACTAGAAACTAATTTCTATAGTACAGTTAGAAAAATGTTACCAAATGCAGCTGGAACTAAATTCCTTGGAGGACTGGCAAAAGATGCATCAATAACTTTAGATGAACTTAAATGGATACCAGCAGATTTGCTTGATATTGATAATATTGTCGAGGGGAACATCTCTGTTGTCGTTTTTGTTCAGGATGAAAAAACTCGCGAAGTCCATCAATCTGAAGTTGTTAATTTAGGTGATATTCTTGATCTTGATCTCGTCCTTGGCATTAAAGATGAGCTCAAAGCAGATGGTATTGCCCTCTACCCTAACCCGGCAGATAATCGAATAACCATCAAACTGGCTAATAAATCATCGGTTGAACATACAGCCTTTATCTTTGATAATACCGGTAAACAGATGGGTGAAATCCGAATTAATCCGGGGCAGGATATGATTGAGCTAAATACTGCCGAATACACCCCAGGACTATACCTGTTCACTGTACCAACAGAATCAGGTGCCGTGGTGAAACGATTTGTGATTAAGCATTAGTAATCATAAAACAGACTAGACTAAAAAGGTCGAAGCGTAATGCTTCGACCTTTTTTTGTTTTCCAAGCTGGTCGTAGTTTTAAAACTACGACCAGTTTTAGTTTTATAATACTATTCGTACTTCTTGTTAAAAATTTCAGACATCACAAATGCCCTGGCAGGGCCATCCTGCTCATTTAGCATATTTACAAAATCAATTTCTTCCTTATCCCTGATCTTGTAATGTTCAGCTCTCTTAAACTCATCCTTGGGCCGTTTTGTCTTCAAAGTATCAGGTTCCGGATACCTTTTGCTTGTATTGCTGCCAAAGTCCGGAGGTACTTCTAATGGTACCGCAATCTCATCAATTTCATCAACAGAATAATGTCCCTTCTTTGGCTCGAAATCTTGCCCGAACTCTATAGGAGGTTCCGGTTGAGGAGCAGGCACGGGTTTTGGCTCCTTCGTTCCCGATAATTCTCGTAAAATATCTTCAAAAGTAAGCTCCGGCTCACTTCGTTTTTCAGCAGTTGGAGCTTCTATGTCCCTTTCCTGAACCGGACGTTTAGTAACTGGTTTCTTCTTCTTTTTACCAAACAACCTACTGATCAGGTAAATAATACCTAACGCAAGATAGTACCAGAGGTTACCATTGTCTTCCATATTTCAAATCAAATTAAATTCTTTCATGTAAATATAACACCTTGCATGAAATAATTTATACTGAGATTCCCTTTGACCTCTTAAAATTATCTCTTCAAAGGTAATGTGCATAAAAACTGCTTTCAAATTCAAAAATTGTTTAATAATATTCAGTGGAGTCAGGAGTTACCTCCTCACGCAGGTTATTGCAAATAGGGTATGTATCCAAAAACAAATATTTTATCAGGTTCAGGAACAATTCTTCATTTGAAAATCATAAATTTGCTCACTTTCACTATTTAAAATATTCTTTAAGTTGTAGATGGAGTTATCGCGCCTGGAGATTAAGGGTTTTAAGAGTTTTGGAGATAAAACAGTAATCAATTTCGATAAAGGAATTACCGGGATTGTTGGGCCTAATGGATGTGGCAAATCCAATGTAGTGGACGCCATCCGTTGGGTATTGGGAGAGCAAAAAACAAGCATGTTGCGCTCCGAGAAACTCGAAAACATAATTTTCAATGGCACAAAAAAGCGTAAACCCACTCAAATGGCTGAGGTTACGCTTACTTTCGATAACACCAAAAATATTCTACCAACAGAATATTCTAGCGTAACTATTGCCAGGCGATATTACCGTTCCGGTGAAAGTGAGTATGAACTCAATGGTGTTCCCTGCAGATTGAAAGACATCACTAACCTGTTCCTCGATACAGGTGTTGCTTCCAATAGCTATGCCATCATTGAGTTAAAAATGGTGGATGACCTCCTTACCGACAAAGACAACTCAAGACG
>JBDLIU010000592.1:0-2259 GCA_039714715.1 Bacteroidota bacterium | reverse complement strand
ATTGGATGGACAGGAAGTAATAGGAATTTCTGATAACAAATCCTTTGGGGGAGTCTTTTCCAACAAAGGCATCGTAAATATATCCTTTCCATCCACATTCACGCCCTTGCGACCAAAGTTCTAACTTAGATGAAATGATAACTGCCAGGCAAAAAGTCGCGCCTAAGGCAAACCGGTATTTACCTGGAACCGTTAGCTGTCATAAATAAATTCCATCAGTTTGACTCGTATATGCTTCTGCCCTAACTTGTAACTTAGTTTACTAGTATTGATGGCACCGTCCCCTAACAGATTATCCCAATTCTGGCAAGAACTGAAAAGAAGGAACGTAGTTCGCGTGATGACGGTCTATGCAGGAGCAGCATTTGTGATCCTCGAATTGGTTTCCATGAGTGAAGAACCTTTTGGATTGCCTGACTGGACATTTATCCTTGCTGTGGTTCTCCTATCTATGGGCTTCTTCATTGCTGTTATATTATCATGGATATATGATATTCATCCCGAGGGAAGAATAGTAAAAACAGAGTCTGCTGATCAGATTACTACCGAAGACAAGCCAAGATCTATCAACAGATGGAAGATCGCCAGTTATATCAGCTTTATTGTAATAGTTGGGCTTATCATAATAAACACCATTCCACGCAAGGGTAAGAAAGAGGTTCTTGAGAAATCTATAGCTGTTTTACCTTTTAAAAATTTCAGCTCTGATTCTGAGCAGGAGTATATGTGTAACGGATTGACAGATGAAATTATTAGTCATTTATTTAAGATTCAGTCATTTGAGAAAGTAATTCCCCTGAATACGATTCTCACTTATAAGGATACTGAGAAACAGATATCTGAAATTGCAGGGGAACTGGGCGTCAACTATATCCTCGATGGAACCTATAAAAAGCTAGGGGACAAAGTTAGAGTATCTGTTAAGCTAATTGACCCAATAAAAGACATTTATATATGGCAGAATGAGTATGATAAACCATTTGAAGAAATATTGTCCATTCAAATTGATATTGCTCAGAAAATTGCAAGGGAGTTAATGACTGTGATTACTCCAGGTGAATTGGAATTGATTAAGAAGAGACCTACCGAGAATTTCAACTCGTATAATCTCTATCTCAAGGGGAGATATTCTATGTATTCCCATTCCAAAAATGGATATCAAGAAGCGATTCGCTATTTCGAGCAAGCCATAGGTATGGATCCATATTATATAAAATCGTATTACTGGATGGCATACAGTTATAGAGAACTTTCCAGAGTATTCCAGGTGCCAGCTGATCAAGGGTATAAAACAGCCAAAAAGATATTAAATAACGCTCTTGATATAGATAATACTTTCGGTGAGGCATATGCTCTGCTGGCATCTATCAGATTCATCTCCGATTGGGATATGAAAGGTCCAGAAGATCAGTTCAAGAAAGCGATGGACGTGAGTCCCCAAAGCTTAGACGTTTATTTTCTGTATGCTCAATACTTATTGTGGTCAAATAGAATTGATGAAGCCATAGTTATTATTAATAAAGCTCTTGAAATTGAACCATTTCATGTATTGTCCAATCAATGGTTGGGTGGGATTTATTTCTATGGAAACCGCTATGATGAATCGATCAATCAGTTAAAAAACATGCTTCGTTTTACTAATGATTATGTTTGGGCACATGTATATTTAGCGCACAATTACACCATGATGGGCCTTCCTGATGAGGCAAACTATCATGCGGATAAGGCTGCAAAATCTGAAAACACTTTTGTCCTTTCTGCTATTGCAGGGAATTATGCTAGGTCTGGAAGACCAGATATGGCTCAAAAGATTTTGGACAAGTTACTTCAAATGCCAGATAATCTCACAGTTGACCCTTGCATGATCGCTTTAATATATGCAGGTTTAAGGATGGAAGATGAAGCTTTAATGTGGTTAAATAAGGGCCTAGAAGCCCGGTCTGGTTTAATGATTTATCTCAAAGTATATTCAAGTACATTTTATAAAGATTTAAGCCTGGATCCCAGGTACAAAGAACTTCTTAAGAAAGTGGGATTTTCCACTAATCAGTATTAAAATTGTATTGATCACGACAGCTAACATCATGTATACGCCATTCTACCTGTCACGCCTTTTGCAGAAAAAGGCAAAAGATCGCGCCACTTGTACAGCGTATACACTGACCGTTATTGCGACACGAAGTCGTATAAATGATAGTTTTACAGAGAGTTAGTTCTTTGATAAAACCTGCTGTTTCCCCAGCAGTACCCTACCGGGAC
>JBDLIU010000591.1:0-2279 GCA_039714715.1 Bacteroidota bacterium | reverse complement strand
GGAGCTAATAGCGAAACCGGCCGTATCAGGTCGGTTTTTTGTGTTTTAAGGGATAGGAGGTGACGTTGAAACTTTAGTATGCTGCTTCAAATATTTTTTTATACGTGTTCTGTTTTTATTAATATTCATATGCTAGCATGGAGAGAAAAATGAACAAGAAACTTATTTTTATTTTGGTGATACTAGTATCATTATTAATTACTATTCCGGCTGGAGCTGCATGGAATGAAAAAATTACTGGCGGAACATCATTCACTACAATGGGAGCATTTACGATAACTCTTTCAGCTTGGGAAAATGCCGATGGGTCTTTCGGCGGACAGGGTCAATATTATTATCCTGGAAATGGCAACACGTTCCACCTTGTAGTGGAAAAACTTTGCTCGGGAACAGTACTTTATGGAGGGCTCAGTGGTCAACCCTATGTTGTTGCTATAGGGCCAATCAAAGACCAGGATGGTACCGAAATGTGGGGTGACTACGGTCTAATTGCCATAGCTGAGGGCGATGACGCAGGTGATGGATTTAGAGTTTTGGTTGGGAGTAAAAGTTCAATGGAGTACCAATGTACGAAAGGTGCAAACTGGACATACAGTCCTCGGGTAATTGATGGCAATTTCAATATTAGAAGCAAATAACTTTAAGGTAATCCAAATCAATAAATCATTCTAATTAGGAGAGAAAAATGAAAAAGAAAATTACTATCCTGTTTAGTGTAACACTTGCGCTTGCTCTAACTTTCGTCGCTTTTGTAAATGTTCAGGCGGATGCAATTCCAGGCATTGCAGGGGGAGGCCAAATTGTTCAAGCTCCTGAAGGAGCAAAAAGACCGGAATGGTCAGTCATAAGTTTTGGTGGATGGGCACAGGGACCGCAGGTCGGTCCAGGTACCGGCGAATGGCAGATTAACTATCATAATGTAAGTTTAAGTACTCTTGATAAGGCTACATTCCATTCTACTGATATTACAGATATCAATTATTTCGTCGGAAATTCTGGGACCTGTAATTCAGCACTAAATATGACTATGTATGGTTCACTTAATGGTATGCCAGGGTATAAGGTGATTTTTAGAGCTGGTGATTTTGGCTCCCCAGGTTATGTTGATACTGTCCGAGTAGAATTGTATTCTCCTGATGGTGCTAAGGTTTTTGATACACATGGGTCAGAATTTGTTGACCAGAGCTCTTGCGTAGGAAGCGCACGAACCGGATTGGACGCTGGCAATGTAACTATTGTGCTACCATAACAGGTACATCTGATTATTAGAAGCAGAGCAAATATACTGCTTCTCACTCTTAATTCAACGCTCATGTATTGGATGGCAATTTCAATATAAGGAACAAAAAATTTTAAGGTAACCCATATCAATAAACATTCTAATTAGGAGAGAAAAATGAAAAAGAAAATGTTTATTTCGTTTGTCGTTCTTATAGCATTGCTGCTTACAACATCAATTGTGTTTGCAGATGAATTTGTTGATGATGTTCCAAAAGATTCCCATAAGATTAGAACTAAGTGGAATCTTCAAGGTTCATTCTTGTCACAGAGAGACCCTGAATTTGTTGGTCAAAATTGGATATATAATATCCAAATTAAAGAAGCTATGGATGGAGAATATTCTAAAGGTGTTATCGAGTTTACCTCTGCAGATAGCGTAATTACCGCTCATGTTGAAGCCACAAAGACAAATTACCTATATTGGTCTGGCTATCCAGCTCTTGAAAACAACATAGCCTCTGTTGGATGGGCCGAATATAAAGGTGAAGTATACAACTTCATGTCAATATACTCAGAAGGTTGGATCTGGATTATCTTGAGTCATGACGATTATGCAGACGAATGGGCATCTGGTGGTGTTTTTCAAGGTGCCGAGAGAATTTACCAATTATTAGCAATTGGTGGACATTATGCGATAGATACTTATGAATGGGACCCTCATTATATTCATGATTGATTGATGCCACTTGGAATATCTTAAATCTATAAATCACAGAAAGGCTCAGTATCAACTGAGCCTTTCTCATATTATTATGAAACCTTGCTGATTTACTCTGAATTATGGGAACGTCACCTAAAGAAACCATTATCAAACCTTAACACTTCCTCACAAATTGCTTTGAGGGAGTGTAATGGTTTAAGTATTTATCTATTACAGATTTTTCTAAAGTCCGGTGTTTCTCGGTTACCTTAAACAAAATGACACACTCGTTTGAGTGTGTCGTCATAGGCTAATAACGGATTTCAGCGCCCCCGGTGCGACTCGAACGCACAACCGT
>JBDLIU010000590.1:0-2281 GCA_039714715.1 Bacteroidota bacterium | reverse complement strand
GAGAATTTTATGGCTAGAGATCCAAATGGAGGGCCTGCCATTATTCCAGCCCCCAAAGATTGTTGTCGTGATTGTTGGGTAAATGAATATGGAGAAAAAACTATAAGAATAGTTGGTGATAATAATGTAAATGGCAATATGGTAACTCATTTGGCCACCTTTGTTGAAGATGATGGTGTACGTTTTACTGAGAAATATTTGGTGCGAATAGAACAGCATACACTCACACAGGAGGCATACCAGTTTTTTAAACTACTGAAACTGCAATCCAGTATTAATGGTGATATCTTTGATCCTCCACCGGCAACATTACGAGGGAATATGATAAATCTTACTGCTCCTGATGAAAATGTAATCGGGTATTTCAGAGCATCAGATGTAAGTGTCGACTCAATGTATCTTACAGGGGAGATGCTCCTTGAACCGAAAGGATTACTACAGATTAATGACGATTGCCGAACATACAAAAACGCAACCACAGTTAGACCTGATTACTGGTAATAAAGACTTCAACGATATTCTGGATGTCAGAATTTGATCAAAAAGCTGCTACATGGGATGAAAACCCTGAACGAGTCAAAAGGGCAGAAGTCATTGCAAAAAGAATTGCGAGTAACTTAGATTTATCAAAGGTTAAAGCTGCCCTTGAGTATGGCAGTGGTACAGGTTTATTAAGCTTCGCATTAAGGGATAAGATACCACACATAATGCTGATGGATGAATCTGCTGAGATGATTAGGGTGGCTCTCGTAAAAAAAGATAAGTTAGAAGCTTTCAATATTGATCCTATTCAATATAATCTACAGAAACAACCGCTACCTAATATACGGTTTGATTTAATATATCTATTGTTAACACTTCATCACATAGAAGATGTGGGCAGTATTTTAAAGAAGTTTAATGAACTCCTGACTGAGAATGGTCATCTGGTGATCATAGATCTTGATAAAGAAGATGGGAGTTTCCATGATGGTGAATTTCATGGACATAAAGGTTTCGAAAGGGATAATTTAGAAGCACTGCTTCGTGCATCCGGGTTCCAACCTCAGTCATACAATGTGTGTTACAAACTGGAAAAAGAAACTGAGGAAGGATTGAAAAAATATCCATTATTCCTACTGGTTTCAGAGAAAGTCTAGCAGTTATATCTGTAAGAATAAATTAGTCTTTTGAATAACTCACCGATCGCTAGCGAACAGTGTTTAACAGGACTGAACATACACAAATCATAGAAATGCTGTTTAAACTAGTTCTTAAGCAATGGCATACTTCTTGGCATTAACTGCCTGAACTTTAACTACAGCTTACCATGCTTCTCAATTATCTGAAAATCACCTTTCGTAATTTATTTCGCTACAAGCTTTTTTCTGCTATTAATATTTTTGGTCTTTCCGTTAGTCTTGCTAGTTGTCTATTGTTATTTCTTTATGCACAACAAGAGCTTAGCTATGACCAGGAGCATGGGAAACGGTTGTATAGATTAACTACATCATTAAGTCAGAAAGATGGTGAATTAATGACCATTGGTTCTTCTTCTGTTCCCATTGCGCCTCGTGTAGTGGCAGATATTCCTGAAATTACCAATGCAGCCCGTATGACAGGTGCTGCCTTTTTTCAAGCAAAGGATATGATTACCTACGAAGACCAGTCATATTATATTGAAAATGGATATGTGGCTGATTCCAGTCTATTTGCATTGTTTAAGTTTGATATAATTGCCGGAAACAAGCAAATGCCCATGGCGCATAATAATTCGGTTGTACTGGAAAAAGAATGGGCTGAAAAGCTTTTTGGAAGCGCATCAGATGCCATTGGTAAAATGGTAAAAATAAGTACCCTGTTAGGTCCGGCTGACTATGAGGTTACAGCCGTATTCGATAATTCTTCGATCCTGTCGCATATTACACCTTCTTATGTAATATCTATTGAAAATAATACATGGGCACAGTTTTTCAACAGGTTTTCTAGCCAGTGGGTGGGTAATAACGTGGTGTTTACCTACCTTGAGTTAACACCTGAAGCTGACGTGGAAGAAGTATCTGAAAAAATACATCAGATCTTTCTGAAAAATGGCAAGGAAGAGATGGAGGCTATGGGTGTCTCAAAATTTATGACATTACAACCTGTTGAAGATATCCATACTTCTTCCGGTTTTGTGATGGATACGGGAGGAAAAACAGATCTTACATTTATTAAAGTACTTATTACCATTGGTGCTTTAATTCTAATATTAGCATGCTTTAATTACATAAACCTGTCAACTGCCCAGGCCGGCAGAAGG
>JBDLIU010000589.1:0-2281 GCA_039714715.1 Bacteroidota bacterium | reverse complement strand
GCTCAGGCAGACATTTTCACCTTTTTCAATAGAGAAGTCAAGGTTGTCGAAAACCGGCTTTCCGGCAAAAGAGAGGCCAATATTTTCACATCGTATCATTCAATATAAAGAATAGGCTTTGTTTCTGTATATCCCCTTGTTGAGCCACTGATGAAATAGAGTCCCGGATGGATTTTTTGATTACTATAGTCTTCTCCGTTCCAGGTTATTGCATTGGTTCCAATCGAATGATCTTTTTCTATCAAGGTATTAACCTTTCTACCTGCAAGATCAAAGACCTCGATTTTTATATAACTGGTTTCTGGAACATTAAAGCTTATGGTTGTATTTTCTGAAAATGGATTAGGAAAAACTTCCAGTAGATTTTTTGACTCAATTATACTCCTTACTGATAATAGTGTATCTGTGAAATTCTCAGAAAGAAAAGGATTGTAGCTACTCTTTGCAAGTATATACCAGGCGCAACTGGAGATAAATCCTTTGTTCAGGTCAACCCAGTCATATCCTCCTGATTTGTTAAGCGTATAAGGAATAGCATGGGTAGTATCATCTCCAATAATACGTTCAATAATCAGGTGATCCAGTTGATTGGCATAGAAATATCCCCTTGCCGTATCACCAAAGGCCTGGTAAGCGCATGAAATATGACCTGTACCATCATTCCAGAAGTTGTTAACCTCGGCATTTGGATAGCTAAAAAGACCCATGACATCTTCACCATTAACTTCAATTACTTTCCGGTAATTGAAATTGTATTCCGGTATATTCAGCAAATGCACATAATCTCCCCCAAATGCCAGTGTTCTCCATGTGTATAAATCCAATGGCAGACCAGGTGAATTTGCTAATTGTTCTTCGAGCCAAATCTTTATTTTTTGTGCATGGTAATTTTCTCCGCATAGCTTTAGGGCTACATAACAATCTATATTTCCTTCAGGATGACCATTGCTTTCATGTAAATGGCTGTCACCATCTCTCCATCCATGCTGAATATATCCACCCTGGCCGGAATCAATGTAAAAGGAGAGGAGTAAATCTTTAATAACCTTCACCAATTCATCGTATCGATTCGAGTCGTATCTGTTTTCATAATTTTTACAGGCAATTAACAGCCAGGCCATGTCGCCCATCCACCTGTCCTTAGTTGCTGTAGCCATTAAAGTATTAATATTACACTCCTGGTAAAATCCCCTTGCCTGTACAATACCATCTGCTTGATAGTAAAAGTTTTGTCTATAGATATTTGAGTTATTCGTGTCGGTGGCATTGGCATAAAAATCCAGAATCCGTTCTACCCTTTCTCTTTCATCTTTTACAATAAAAGCTAAAGCCGTCATCACATTATTAAAAGTGTGGGCTGAATTATCCTCCTGTGAAGGCATGAGGGTTTGCCATGCAGAAGATACATCCTGCATTAACTTTAGATATTCAAGCACCAATGGATCTTCAGGATTCATTGCAGAATCGCGACGCTGTGCAAATCCTATCCCTGCCAATGTGCTGTCAGGATCGAGCACAGAGGGGAAGGATGATCTTAAAGTATCTGATCCCATTCCGATTTCATCGATCCAAACAGTACCTGAACCTACACCACTTACCGCTATTTCAAATTTTGAAAATTCTTCATAAGAGGTATTTCCTCCCCATGCATACTCGGTGTCACTTAGGTAAATTACCACATGTTCCCAATCACTTGAGTATTCACTCAAAGGAACAATCCGGCGGAATGTAGAACCATCTCCATCAACAAATTTAAGTTCAAGGTTATTCGTGGCTGTTGATGATTTGATAAAGAAAGCAATTGAATTTGTGGTGTTGAAAGTATCGGGTAACCCGATGCTCATTGATAACCAATCGCCCTGAGAAGGAAAGGAATATGAGATATCAATTCCATCACCATGTAAGCCGGCATAAGTACTTTTTGATGCTGAAGCACCTGTATTTATTGCCAGACTCCATAATTGGTGATCATCCCAATTATCTGAAGCTAAATAATTTGTAGTGTCTGTCGTAACCCCCTGTGTTAAACCATTTAAACTTGAAAGAGTTATAAAAGCGATAGACAATAATCTTCTCATTTTCAGTATGGTTTCAAAATTGGAATTTTTACACAAAAAAAATCCATTTTGCCGGACTCCTTTAAGATCTCTGTTCTCAAAAATGAGTCTCCGGGAGTTCGCGGAGGCGAATGGCCGCCTGCTCTGCGGTAATATCCCGCTGGCTTTCTGATAACATCTCGTAACCCACCATAAATTTCTTTACTGTTGCAGATCTGAGCAGT
>JBDLIU010000588.1:0-2283 GCA_039714715.1 Bacteroidota bacterium | reverse complement strand
TTTACTACCGAGTGCAATCATTAAGCGGCATTAGACAGTTTTTTCTGACACTGAAATCTATGAAAAAGCGGACGTTCGCGTCCGCCCTACATCTTAACGATTTAGGTAAGGGGCCGCCGCTTTTTGGCGGTCCCAGCGACCAACGGGAGCGAACTTGACCTGCTTGTTAGGCGTGTTAACTATAATAACCATTAACACCAACACCTATAGTAGAAAAATATTTTCCATCTTCATCGCCTGGGTCTTCAGGCAGAAATGGCCTCCATAAAGATAAGTCAAGTTCAGGAAATTCATAGCTGAATTCATCTGTATTAACACAGCTTGAAATTTGACTTACCAATCTTACTGCTTCTTCTGCCTCTAAGGAGAAAATATCAACACCATTGAAAAGTGTCTTGAAATCGGTATTTGCCGATAATTCGATATATTCTACTTTCGGATCTTCTCCGTTGTAAAAGACTTGAAAACATGAGTTAAAGAAAGCATCGGTATCAAATTTTTCTGAACTTGATTTTCTAAAAGTATCCGGTGCTTTCGGCATTAACGCACGCACTTTTTCCCTAGACATGCCAAGCTCTATATTTCCAATGCCTTTATGTGGAACAACTTCAAATTCCATTATTATACGCCTAACAGTTGAATTAACGGGACCCCGTGCCCCGTTATACATTTTTAGCTGCGAATAATGCGTACCATTTCATCATAAGCCCGCTTCCATTTAGAAGTATTGAAACTATAATCCCAATCATCAGGATTGAATTCATAATAATACTGCTCTGCTATCTTTGGATAACTAATGGCAACCTTGCGCAAGAAACGATTTTCTTCTGCAACACATATTCTCTCTATTGATGCCCTCCTTTCTTTTGTGTGTTCAACTTTTCTTGAACATAAGTAGCCATGTGTGGCTTCATGAATAAGGACCGTAGAAAAATACACAACATCATCTTTACTGTATTCTTCTTTGATTTCTCGATTTACAGAGCACAATTTCATCTTATGCCTATACTCACCACAATTCCTCTTAATTCTTCTTGTATTAACGAGCCAGTCAATTTCTTTTAATATCCGCTTAAATCTTCTTGCATCCGTTTTCTTGATAAAATCAAGTGTGGCTACCGTAAAATCATAGAACTCATTGTTGTCAGAGACAAAGCAAGAGATATGAATTGGCCCGTAACTACCTTGCTTGGCTGTTCTGACAAGCCTAATCATCACCCATTTTGCAACAGCTTTCATAATTGCTTTAAGCAGCTAACAGTTGAATTAACGGGACCCCGTGCCCCGTTATACATTTTTAGCTGATATATTTACTAAACCAGAATTTGATATTATCACTATTAACTCCATATTCTGGAAGCCATATATCTGCTGGGAATGACCAGTCTGATCTACTATAGCTTGAGTGTCTACGTAGGTATACAGGAGTATATTTTTTGTTGAGCTCCTGATAATCAGGGACATTCAATATTCCACAATACCCAAGAATTTCGATTATGCCATTTCTCTCATTTTTGTTACTTTTAAGTAATCCCTTTATACTTTCAGGGGCGTCAGATAATTTCCCTGATTGTAAATCTGATACTCTTTCTAAAAGAGATTTTAAAATTAATATATCTTGCTCTGTTGGCTCTGGAATCTCCTGTTCACTTAATTGGGTTATATCAAACCAAATATATATTGGCTGGCTATGCCTAACCCCACCAAACTTGAATCTTTCAAAGTTTAAAACATTTAAATCAGCTTTTTCTGGACCTTTGAATTGAGAACATACTACACATGAACCTGGGCTAGAATAATTCTCTTCACTGCTTTTAAACTTATGCTTGTTTAATAAGCGACCTGAGGCATAGCTTCCTAAAGCAGAACGCAGATCTAAGCTATGAGTTGATAAACTAGAGACAAAAGCTTTTACAACAGCTTCTTTTTCAATATGCTTAATAGCATCAATGCATTTTGTAACGATTGAATCATGATCTATTTTTATATCATCAAACATTACACCTGCATGTTTTGCATACTGAAAATCAGTAGGGTCTACTTCGGCCTTAATCCATCCAGATGAAGGAGACCAATACTTATCAAATAATATTTTCAACGCTCGTTTATCTGCCATTATTTTTTACAGCTAACAGTTGAATTAACGGGACCCCGTGCCCCGTTATACATTTTTAGGTTTCTTCCACATACGGCTCACGAGACCATTTTTGCTCAATACTGTCACGCCATGCGATCCAGCCAGGTGGTAGATCAGCGATTTTTAAAACGGATGGATCCATGTTA
>JBDLIU010000587.1:0-2284 GCA_039714715.1 Bacteroidota bacterium | reverse complement strand
ACAATTGTTGGGATTGGAAAATTATTACAGTATACGCGTTTCACAATGTTTGGTTTCAGAAGAGGATCTGATTTTTAACCATGCTATAATGATGGCAGGAAATGAAGCCGGTGCAATTAAAGGGATGTTATTAAAATTCAGCAACCAATTGGACCGATCTGCGTATGAATAAAAATGGTGAGATCTTACTTAGAATCGTTAGATTTATTGTGCCGTCAACCCCAATAATAACTAAAGACTTCCAATGATAAAAACCCTCACATAAATGAAAGACTTCGCACTAGTATTTGCTTTAGGAATGATATTCTCAACTGTTTCGTCTCAGGACCTGGTTGTAACCAGCAAGGAAGATTCCATCTATTGCAAAATATCAAAGATCGATACGGATTATCTTTATTTCACATTTAGAAGCAGCACTGGTATTGATCAATACTCCCAACTGCCTATCGACCAGGTAGTGTCTTATGAAAGGAAGTACTTCGCCAGGCAAGATGCTTTAGCAAGTGGTGAAGATCCTAAAGGGATCGTTATGGCCTTGTATGGAGGTTATGCTTATCGTACAGCCAAAATTTCACCTGATATTCCATATAACCTGGATGACTATGTGAAATCCTTGAAATCGGGATATAGCTTTGGAGGTGACTTAACCTATTTCTTTTCTGAATCATTGGGTATAGGTGTTAAATACACTCAATTCAGAACCTCTGGAATGATTGAAAACATACGGCTTCCCGACGGTGGAGGAGGAACTTCACTCGGCACAATTGAAGATAACATTTTCATCACTTTCATTGGCCCTGCCCTTGCTTACCGACTCTCTGGCACCAACAATAAGAACGCCTTGGTGATGAACCTGGGTATTGGCTACGTGACATACTTGGATGATGGGACCTATTTTACATATTTGACCTTAGAAGGCAATACAATCGGGATGGTTCTTGATCTTGGTTATGAGATTGGTCTTTCTGACAATTTCGCCCTGGGCTTTCAGGCATCAACATCGGCCGGAGTGCTTACCGAATATGTCTTGTCAAATGGGAGTACGAGCCAGACTATAGAGTTAGAGAAGGAACAATACGAAGGCTTGGGCAGAGTCGACCTTTCAGTACGATTGAAGTACAGATTTTAGCCAAAAGGAACTACGCTAAAATCCAATCCTTTTAAGCAAGTAAAACCTCAACAGTACCATGAGTCTTTCCTATAACAATAAAATAAATAGATTGTATACTGAGGTTGTTTTGTATTCCGGGCTGAATCAGATATTTCCATTGGAGCCGATGGCGGTTAAAAATTCAATTAAACAAATTGTACCAGGATATTTACCTTATCTATTGCTAACCCTTCTTCAACTTAATATTTATCAAGGAAATTCTGCTGATTCATACCCAATTGGTGTGATAGTAGGACCAGGGATTACTGTAGGGAATCTTGCTATGGCTGGTTCTGCCAATAAAAACATGCTTAACGAATTAAATGAATATAATATCATGAACCGAGATATTCAGAGAGGCGAAACTATTTATGGTATTATTGGAGTTCGAGATATGGATTATAATCCGATCTCAGTAAAACTGAGAGAATAATAAAAATTAAGAGAGGCAATTTATGTCTATCTTAATCCTAATTTGTGCTTAAAATGGCAGGAAAGAAACGTTGTGTTATTTTTGTCATTTATTCTGTAGAGACTAAAAGATGTTACAGAAATACATAGTACTGATTATAATCCTTCTGTCAGCAGCAACAAATGTTTATGCTCAGGAAAAGCCAGACACAGGCAACCAGTTAGATAAGAACGCACTATCGTTTAGTGTTTTTGGCACCTCTGGAATGTATGGCTTGTCTTATGAGAGGATTATTTCGAGAAATTCCAGTATTGAGATTGGAGTAGGTTTAATTGGAATAGGTGCTGGATATAAATATTATTATTCTGATTTGATAAAAGGAAAAATATTGATTCATTCAGGTTTTACCATGAATACCTCTCCATTATATAGTGATGATTGCTTTAGTATTATGAGAGGCAGAGGAATTCTCGTCTATTTACCCATTGGTATGAGTTACAATGGAAAAAAGAGGTTAAGCCTTGGTCTGGATATTGGTCCTGGGACTACTTTTGTAAGGAGTTATAGTGGACACTATGTCATTATTTATGGGAATCTTAAAATCGGGATTAGATTCTAAACAGAGAAACAATTATTCGTTTTTCTCAATCAACACACCATTCTCGAAATGCTCTACCTTTACGATATTACCCGAGGCGCTCCACAGGATCTTTTCCCCATTC
>JBDLIU010000586.1:0-2304 GCA_039714715.1 Bacteroidota bacterium | reverse complement strand
AGTAAAAATTGAATTAAATCAAATTATAAAATATTAATTATTTATTGTAGTGTTTAATGAATAAAGAAAATCATGTATAAAAATGCAGTTTTAATAATTTTAATCCTGAGCGTTTCTTTTAAAATATCATCAGGACAGGAAGAACGTACAAGTGAACTTTTAAGTCCTGCAGAACTTATAGAGGATTTTGATTTTATGCTTAGAACGCTTGAAGAAACCCATCCTAATTTGTATGCATATATTCCTAAGGAAGAGTTTATTGCTAAAACTGATGCCTTTCGAAAATCAATAAATAAGCCCATATCAAAAGCAGATTTTTACAAAATACTATACAAAACCATCGCACTGATCAAACAAGGGCATACCATGGTTTTTGGTGATGCAGGCTTTAACAAATACAAGAATGATGGCGGCCTGAGCTTTCCTTTTAAAATTTCTTATTTCTCAGACCATGTATATGTTGAGCAAAACTTTTCATCAAACAAAGAGCTGGTAAAAGGAACAGAGATAATAGCCATAAACAAGATTCCGGTAAGCAGAATTATTGAGGATTTTACACCATATCTGGTCGTTCGACCCAATGGGTATATTGCTAAAACACTTGCGTATCACTGGCCGAAATTATTATGGCTGGAATATGGGTTTAGTGATGACTTTATAATTAGCTATATCCTTCCCAATAGTGATGAAATAAGAACAACAAACATAGACGGAGTTAAAAAAGAATTTATCGTGAAGAATAATTCAGCCCGCTATGAGAAAGATTTTGGTTATCGCATTGAGCAAGAACAGGATTTAGCTGTTATGGAGATCAATACATTTGAATTCCAGTTTGAGAGGTATGATAGTCTTCTAAAAAGTTCATTCAACGCCATAAAACAAAGTGGGGTGAATAACCTCATTATTGATGTAAGAGCGAATCATGGTGGCAATGGAAATCTTATTGGAACCCTGGTAGATTACTTAACTGACAAGCCCTATATCTCCGATGCTAAGTCTGAAGTAAAGACAAGCGAGGCAACTAAAGAGTGCTATACGACGCATCCAATATTTGTGAATGCCATTGAGCAAGCCCGAAAAGCAGAAGATAATTCATCTGATTTTATCGAGTTTGTAAATTGTTTTCTGGAAAAACCGGCAGGTACCATAACCACTTTCCCGGAAGAAATAACAACTCCTGGGGAGAATGAATATCGATTTGATGGGACCTTATATGTTCTTACAAGTGCAAATACTTTCTCCGGAGGAACAGGATTCTCAGTGATCATTAAAGACAATGATATAGGATATATCGTTGGTAACGAGACCTCAGATAATCCAACTGATTATGGCTGTATCATGTTATTTGAATTGCCCAATACGAAGATCAATATTCAGAATTCAACCCTGTATACTGTTCGACCTGCAGGCTATGATGATGGTAGAGGCCTTATCCCTGATTTTAAAGTTATTCCAACATATCGAGACCTCATTAGCGGCTATGACAGGGTTATGAATTATACTTATTGGTTGATTGAGGAAGATATTGCAAACCAAACCATTAAATAATACTAAAAACTTCAAACATGGTAAAACAATTCTTACTAATCCTATTCGTGATCCTTCTATTTGGATGTAACACTAAACAAACTGAAAATAAAGCAGCTAGTTTTCCTGTATTGATCGGAAAGTATTTAGGACAAGATGAACCGGGACTTATTCCGGAAATATTTGCCCCCAATATTGTGTCAACCGGAATGAATGAGATAAATGCTTGTTTTTCTCCTGACTATACAGAATTTTTATTCTCAGTCATCATGCCTGGAAATGATTTTGTGATCATGTCGATGAGATACGATGGGCAACAATGGTCAGCACCGGAAGTAGCAAGTTTCTCAGGCGAATACTCCGAAGCAGATCCCTTTATTACAGCTGACGGAAAATATTTGTATTATGTATCCAAACGCCCCATCGACAGCCTGCAAGCACCCAAAACAGATTGGGATATCTGGCGTGTGGAAAAAATCAATGGAGAATGGGCTAATCCAGAACACTTAGACACGGACATTAATTCAGACAAGGATGATATTTATCCCAGTCTGACAAAAGAAGGAACTTTATATTTTTCATCCGGAAGAGAGGGAAGAAATAACCGGGATATCTACTACGCCAAAAGCAATGGAAGTAGTTTTGAGCCTTGCGTTAAATTAAGTGAAAAGATTAATAAACACTGGGAAGGAGATATTTTTATTTCACCAGATGAAGATTATATGATCTTCAGAACCTATGGCAGAGCATCTGGAAATGGTTTATATATTACATTCA
>JBDLIU010000585.1:0-2314 GCA_039714715.1 Bacteroidota bacterium | reverse complement strand
TATTACCTGCAAAACATGAACAATCAGGTTAATTATCCTGAAGCTAATTGCTATTTCAGGTATCAATAAGCTTACTTCCTGAACACAAATCCATTGGGAGCTATTCCGGCATTGAAGCTATCTACAAACGTGGCTCCATTATATCTAAGCACAGTTCCATTTCCCTGAAATGCATTGCTATTGCCGAGGTAAATCATGTCAGTGTCAGGGTCAATACCTAAACCATAGAGGTTAGGGGCTGTGATTAATGCTTCTGTGGCATCTTCTGTTGCATCAATACTTACAGATCTAACCTCAGCATCTGCACCATAAGGCGCTGAGAGGTAATAGAGTTGATCTCCTGTACTGTTAACTGTAAGACTTTTTGCTGATGCTCCAACAGAAAATGATGTTAGAACCTCAGCGGTGGTTAAGTTCAGTTTAGAAAGTGCTGAGCCCGTAAAATAGGAACTGCTCAATACCCAAACATTATCGTTCTTATCTTTAACAAAGCTCACCGGGTTACTTGCAACTGTTAGCGCTGTTGATATAGCATCCGTTTCTGTATTAATAACCTCAATGGTATTGGTATAAGAGTTAGCAACATACACATCATCACCAAAAATAATCATCCCTTCTGCGCCATTCCCGGCATCAATCGATTTTGTAACGGTATAATTACTTAAATCAATCACTGAAACATAAGAATCGGGGAGGTCGTAATTTTCATCAAAATTTCCCCAATTGGTTATATAACCTTTACCATTGGCTATAACCATATAGCGAGGTGTGCCTAACCCTTCATCAATTGTAGCAACCGATTTGAATGTTTCGGCCTCTACAACCTCAATCCTGTTCCCTAATTGGTCAATAATAAAAGCAAGTGTATCGTGAAAGTACACTGACTGAAGAATACCTCCCGGTTTAACTTCGTTAGCTTTTTCGAAAATATCTGATTCATTTATTTCTTTTTCTTCATTGTAAAATCCTACTGAGCCATTTGATTCTGAAAAGTTGCCTTCATTTATAATAAAAACACCTGAGGCAAATTCTCCTATTACTATTTCTTCCTCAGGTACTATTTCTTCTTCAGGAGCACAGCTCACAGCTAAAGCTAAAATTGCCCATATCAGGGTCTTTGATAAAAGTTGTTTCATTGATTTATAATTTATGATAGTTGATTGTAATTCCTGCTGAAAAATTAATCCCCGGCATTGCTTTGTTTTCGATACTCTGATATTGTGTATTCAATACATTGTTAGCACTCAAGCATCCATTCACCTGGTACTTATTCCATCTGAAAGATTTTGCGATTCTCAAATTCAACAAGGTATAAGCCGGTAAAAATTCCTCGTTGTCAGCTGTTGTATATCGTTTGCCTGTATATGAAGCATTCATGACAAAACTCCAGCTCTTTATGTTGGTCAGAGCTGTAAACGAAGCTTTATGAACAGGCACATAGGCCAGCTGTTTGCCCACCGAGCGGTCGAAACTATCCAATCCTGTCTGGTTGATCGACCTGGTTAATGCATAGTTAGCCATCCATTTTATACTAGCCCCTCGAATCTTATGTCGGATATCTCCTGATGCTTCCATTCCATAGGCGTCTACTTCCTTAATATTCTCGGGCGACCAGTACACCCCCCCAGGCACCCAGAGTATCCAGTTGTCAACCCACATGCGATAAGCTGTTAGATCGTAATTGATTTCTACATTATGTTTTATTGTTCCATCCAGTCCCATCTCAAATGAATAAGATTCTTCCGGCTCAATATCCGGATTCCCTCCCGGCTGCCAGAAGCGTTCATTTAAAGTAGGTAATCGAAATCCCTCTGCAAAAGAGCCTTTGATTGTCATCTGATGAGATGGAGAGTTAATAGCCAAATATTCCGAGCCAAAAGAAGAGGTGAATGGTATCTTGTAATCCGGATTAAAAGCCTGCCTTAGGTTCACACTTAAAATAAGTCGCGGAACCGGATTAACCATTATTGATGACCAAAGGTTGGTTCTTGTTTCTTCTATGTTATCTTCAATGTAAAAAGGTGCCTGCACCTTTATAAAATTATAGTCGGCTCCCAGGTTCAGCCTTATTGCTTTAGATAATTGCTGATTATATTTTCCTCTTACCACATGCTGATCGGAGTTAGTCTGATCATCATTAAACCCAATTACATCATGCAAGTAAGCATACTTTACCTCCCATTCATGTTTGTTCAATTTTTGAGAAAAGGCTACCATCATTCTGAGGTTTTCATCTGATTGAGTATCGCCTTGAGTATTAACATTCATACTGGGTTGAAGATTTCTATCAGCATTAAAATACTGCCCCGAAAAC
>JBDLIU010000584.1:0-2316 GCA_039714715.1 Bacteroidota bacterium | reverse complement strand
CGTCACACAATCATTCGAACAGCGCGAAAGCATCCGCCTCGCGCTCGAAAAAGAAAACATCGAATCCCGCCCACTCTGGAAGCCCATGCACCTCCAGCCGGTGTTCAAAGACACCCAATACTTTGGCGGTAAAGTGGCAGAAGATTTGTTTGAGAGAGGATTGTGTTTGCCTTCGGGTACAGCAATGAATGAGGAGGATTTGGAGAGGGTGGTTGGGATTGTAAAAAAGGCTATTGAAGAAAGAAAATAAAGGAATCCTTGCGCACGCCCCTCGGTCCCCTGAAGGGGAAGTCAGCCGCACATTAGAAATGCATTTTGGTGCCCAACCTTCAACCTTTAAGAATGCTCAGTTTCTTAGAGATAATGAAACAAAAACAGAAAAGTTGTTGTGGTCAAGATTAAGAAACAAACAACTTGGGGTCAAGTTTAGGAGACAACACCCTATTGGGAATTATATTGCAGATTTTTACTGCCATAAAGCTCAATTAGTAATTGAATTAGATGGTATATATCATGAAAGGAGTAGCCAAAGAAAAACGGATAAACTAAGAGATGAAGTGTTAGAAGAGTTAGGAATACGTATTCTACATTTTACTGACGATGAGGTAATAAATGATATGCCATCTATAATAACAAAGATAGAACTGCAATTAAGCGTTGGGTCCCCTTTAGGGGATTAAGGGGCAGTGATGGTAATTGCAGTGGGTGCATATACCCATTCACCATTTAACCCATCAACGCATCAACTCATCAACCCATCAACCCATTAACCCATTAACCCATTGCCTCATTCAACCATCCAATTGATGATTTGTAGTTCTGGTTTAAATTAAAATAACCCTTACTTTGTTACAAAATATTACAGAAATAACCCTTACTTTGTTACAATATATCATAAAAACAACCCTCACTATGTTACAAAATGGAGGACATGTTAGAATTTAAGAGGTCAGCGGAACGATATTTGCAAATCTGGAAGGATAAACCTGATAGAAAACCACTTATTTTAAGAGGGGCCAGGCAAGTGGGTAAAACCACTATGGTAAAACAGTTTGCCAGAACATATAAGAATGCAGTTTTACTAAATCTGGAGAAGTCGGCAGATCGGGCTTATTTTGAGAATTATGATGAGGTAAGTGATATTGTTGAATTATTATTTGTGTTAAATGATATTGCCTTAGAAGATGCTGATAACACGTTATTGTTTATTGATGAAATCCAGGAATCGGCTAAAGCCATTAAGATGCTTCGGTACTTTTTTGAAGAAAGGCCGGAACTACATGTAATTGCTGCAGGGTCACTATTGGAGTTTGCATTGCATAAAATTCAAGGATTCCCTGTAGGGAGGGTAGAGTTTCTTTTTCTTCATCCCCTGAATTTTTATGAATATTTGAAAGCAATTAAGCATAAAGCCGCTTTAAAGCATTTTGATGCCATACCTGTAAAGCCAATCGCCCATCCTATTTTACTTGAATTATTCAACCGGTATGCAATAATTGGAGGCATGCCTGAAGTTGTAAAACAGTACATAAAAAGTGATTCAATTACAGAATTGCCTGTTATTTATGAAAGTGTATGGGGTACCTATCAACATGATGTAGAGAAATACACAACTAATGAAACTGAGCGAAAAGTGATAAAACATATTATTACTACAGCTCATTATTATGTTGATCAGCGTATAAAATTTCAAAATTTTGGCAATTCTAACTACAGATCGAGGGAAGTTGGAGAAGCAATGCGCAAGCTCGATGATGCAAAAGTGATACGGCTTATCTACCCGACAACCAATGTTGCAATCCCAGCAAAACCGGATATTAAAAAATCTCCGCGATTGCAGTTTTTAGATACGGGAATAGTTAATTATACTGCAGGAGTGCAACCTGAAATGATTGGGGTAAATGATTTAAGTAATGCTTATAAGGGAGCAATCATCCCTCACTTGATTACTCAGGAGTTGATTTCACTTAATCATTTGAATGACAAGAAACCTAATTTTTGGGTGAGAGAAAAAAAGGAGTCATCTTCAGAAGTAGATATAGTATTCACTTATAAGGAGATGCTAATACCAATAGAAGTAAAATCAGGAAAATCAGGTACACTGAAATCGTTACATCAGTTTATAGATCGTGTGGATCATCAATACGCTATTCGAATGTATGGTGGTGAATTTAGGATAGAAGAAGCAAAAACACAGGCAGGTAAAGAGTTTATTCTAATGAATTTACCATACTATCTTGGCACAAAACTTCCCGATTATATCGAGTATTTTGTAAATAACCATTAATGAGATTAATAAAGCATATTGACTCATTA
>JBDLIU010000583.1:0-2325 GCA_039714715.1 Bacteroidota bacterium | reverse complement strand
ATGAACCAACAGCCCCAAAGGGGTGTAATCTATCAAATTTAAATCAGTGAGGCTATCATTTCAGGAACGATAGTGAACTGAAATGATTAAGCCGAACTGGAGGGTGTCTCAAAAGGTCACCCTCTTTTTTTGTGATGATTATATAAGATCCGGGATTCCCCGGATTTTTTCTTTTATGATTTTCTAAAGCGGTGATTTCGAATAAGGAAAAAGGAACCAAGGCTCTCTAATTAGCCATTTTCCTTAGATTTTGTGCCATCGAGATCAATCCGACTTCGATTTCTGTCTTTTCAAGACCTCGGAGTAAAAATCGTTTGAAGTGATGGTTGTATTTTATGTTACCAAAGACTGCTTCCACATCCGCGGGTCTCTGACTGCGGTACTGCAGGCCTAATTCACTATGTAGTTTTTCGCGGACCATCTGTTTATATCGAACCAATTTAGGATTAACTTCAACGATCCGATTCCCTACAGCTTTATGGCAGGGCCCTCTCATGGGACATCCATTGCAGTTTTTTGCCTGGTATCTTTTTAGATCCTGTATATAACCCAGTCTAGTTTTCTTTTTTGCATTTCCAATATACTCCATGGCTTGCCCCATGGGGCAGTAATAGCAATCAAGCTCTTTATTGTAATACAAGTTCTCAATGCGGTGAAGGTTCTCTTTCCACTTCTTGGTTTGTTCTCTATGGAAGTTGTTGAACTTCACGTAGGCTTCAACACCATTGTTCTCTAAGTATTCATAGTTCTCCTGGGATCCATATCCTGCATCAGCAACCAGGACCTCCGGGATCTCTTTCAGATTTTCCTTAAGCGATTCTATATGTGCTGGAAGTGTAGCTGTATCAGCTGTAGTCTGATGAAGAGTATATCCCAGTATGTATTGATCCTGGGTGGATATCTGCCAGTTGTATGCTGGTTTTAACTGTCCGTTTAGCATATGATCTTCCTTCATACGCATAAACGTAGCATCAGGATCAGTCTTCGAGATACTGTTACGATTACCCATCTGTTTTTCCTGCTCAGCATATTTTTTTAAATTATCCGGCCAGTTCCTCTTTGCATAGTTCAGCTTCTGCTTTACCTTCTTATCAACCTCCTTTCCTTCTATTGCCTTATCGATCTGCTCTATAGTTCGTGATACCTTTTCTGCATCGATCTGCTCAAAGTCATCAGGTTCATTATGCTCCATCTCTTGTTTGGCAACACTCTCAGCGTAATTCCATAACTCTTTCAACTGATTCTTGATTCTTTCCCTACTCCTCTTAATCGCCTTACCCCATACAAAAGTATATTTGTTTGCATTGGCTTCGATCTTCGTACCATCCAGGTAAGCCTCCTTCAAAGTGATATGGCCATGCTCCACTAATAACAGAACAACCTGACTAAATACTTCTTTCAAAACACCTTTTAACCTCTCACTTCTAAAACGGTTAATGGTATTGTGATCAGGATAACTCATTCCACTGAGCCACATAAAGTGTATGTTCTCATGAAGAGCCTGTTCGATCTTACGAGAAGAGTACAGGTTAGTAACATACCCATAGACCAGGATCTTCAGCATCAGGCGAGGATGATAAGCTGGGCAACCTCCTCCTTCATATTTCTTTAATATTGAATCTAAATTAAGGTTATCAACCACCTGGTTTACTACGCGTACCGGGTGATTGGGGGAGATCAGCTCTTCCAGCGAGGGTGGAAGTAATAAATTCTGGTTGAAATTGTAGTTCTTAAAAACTACCTTTGATTTATTAGTTTGCATACTTCAAGTTACTAAACTTGAGATGCTTGGAGGGGGAGGCATCCCCCTTCTTTATTAACAATGACTTACAGGTTATCAACCCATGAAATTTTAGCACAAAAAAAGAGGGTGACCTTTTGAGACACCCTCTTTGTAATATCTTGAATCAAAAATTTACAAGCTGTTGATATGCCTGGCAAGTTTTGATTTTAAATTAGAGGCTTTGTTCTTGTGAATAACACTCTTCTGCGCAAGCTTATCAAGCATTGCAACTACTTTTGGATACATTTCAGCGGCTTCAGCTTTGTCAGTTGTTTCTCTCAATTTCTTAACTGCATTACGGGTTGTACGTGAGTAGTATTTATTTCTTACACGACGTGATTCCGATTGTCTGATTCTCTTTTTTGCTGACTGATGATTTGCCATTCTATTTTCTTATTAACCTGATAATAAATCTATTCTTTTGTTTTGGGGATGCAAAAATAAGTATTATTTCGAACAATTAAAAAAAATAAGAAGATTTATATAATTTTAAATCAGTGAGGCTATCATTTCAGGAACGATAGTGCATTGAAATGATTAAG
>JBDLIU010000582.1:0-2326 GCA_039714715.1 Bacteroidota bacterium | reverse complement strand
GCTTAAAACGACCCCTTTTGATTCATTTTTACCGAAAATATAGAGAATAAGGCTTTTTAGCCTTGATTTGAGCTCATGTATATCCAAAATGGACATAACCCGGATTCCAATGCTCTATTAAAGAGTGGTAAAAAGATCTAACTAGCTTGCATTCTGGCTACTTGATGGCTAGTTAGATAGAATTATTCATGGGGTTTACGTTATGAGAAGTCTAATTGCAATAATATCAAGTGCTTAACGGCTATTTTGGCTCGCAGACATAGCCATAGCTATGGTGAGAACCAAAATGGCCGGACGTGCTTGAGATTGAAGCAATTAGGCTTTGTAATAGGAAATCCAATGAATAATCCGGGCTTTGGGCATCCTGGAGGGTTTTATCAAAAAAAAAGAGTGACATGAAGTATCATGTCACTCTTATGTCACTCTTTTATTATTACAGCTTACCTAAATAATCAGCAATACTATCGTGTGATTCTTCAATAGCGTCATCTCCTGGCTTCCAGTTTGCCGGACAAACACTACCGTGCTCTACGTGAAACTGCCATGCATCAACCGTTCTTATCGCTTCATCAACGCTTCTTCCTATCGGCTCATCATTTACTAATTGATGACGTACGATTCCGTCAAGGTCAATCAGGAATATTCCCCTGTAAGCTACCATGTCCCTGTTGGCTATCAATTCTCCTTCCTCATTGTAATCCCACTCACCTTCCAGAACATCATAGTTGTGCGCTATAGTCTTGTTGGTATCCGCTACCACAGGATAAGTGACACCATCAATACCTCCTTCGTTCTTTTTCATTTGCAACCAGCCCCAGTGAGACTGCTCAGTATCTGTTGAACAAGCGATCACTTGTACATTCCTTTTCTCAAATTCTGCCAGTTTCTCCTGAAATGCGAACAATTCAGTTGGACATACAAAAGTGAAATCCTTTGGATAGAAAAATAATAAAATATATTTCTTACCAATGTAATCACTCAGTTTAAAATCATCAATAATCTCTACACCATTTATTACAGCGCTTGCTTCAAATAATGGTGCTTTTTTTCCTACTAATACCATGAATTAACTTATTTATAATGTTAAAAAATATGCTTTTTGATGCCTTTGGCTTTTTTGGCCTTTGGCCTTTGTGTTTTTCGTCAGGCACAAGGCCTGACGCTACGGTGTAAACAAACAAATATTACTTTAGTTCGCTTTTTTTACTGAAATATTCAGAGTCAGGCCTTCTTTCAACTCAACTTCTTCTCCTTTCAAGCCGTCGTGCACCGTAAGTTCATTTGCCAGTGTCTCTGTTTTTATATAATCGGTAAAATGTTCGATAGCCGCTTCCATCTGCTCATCAGCTGAAATGGAGACAATGATCTTATCCGTAACATTAAAATTACTCGATTTTCTTATATTTTGAATTCTGTTTACCAATTCCCTTGCCATTCCTTCTGCAATAAGCATATCGGTAAGGCTAATATCCATCGCTACGGTCAGGTCTTTGTCATTGGCAACTGTCCATCCGGGAAGATCCTCTGCATTGATAATAAAATCTTCCAGGGTCAGGTCAAATTTTTCTTCTCCAAGATCAAGTATAAAACTATTACTCGATTCAAGTTCGCTTATATCATCCTGATTCATTTTCCCAATAATTGCAGCCGCATCCTTCATATGCTTACCCAATCTTCTTCCCAATGTCTGGAAATTAGGTTTAATGCTTTTCTTGATAATACCGGCTGTATCTGAAACGTATTCAATCTCCTTGATATTTACCTCATGTAAAATAAGGTCTTTCACTTTCTCCACATGCTCCTCAAATGATTTATTGAGTATGGGAAGCAGTATTTTTTGAAGTGGTTGCCTAACGCGCAACTTATTCTTTTTCCTCAATGAAAGAACCAGAGACGATATCCGCTGAGCATAATTCATCCTCAACTCCAGGTCTTTATCAATCTCATCCAATTTCACTTCAGGAAAATCCACCAGATGTACTGAGCTTAAATTTTCCTTCCCGCTCACTTCATTGAGGTTCCTGAACATCCACTCACCAAAAAATGGTGCCGTTGGGGCCATTAGTTTAGCTACTGTATTCAATGTTTCATACAGGGTCTGATAGGCACTCAATTTATCCTCAGAAATATCTCCTTTCCAGAACCTTCTTCTATTCAGTCTCACGTACCAGTTGCTCAAATGGTCATAAACAAAAGCCTGGATTCTTCTCAGCGCTGATGTCAAATCGTAAGCACCAAGATCTTCATCCACCTCCTTGATAAGTGTATTCAATAAAGAAATGATCCAGCGATCGATTTCCGGTCTCTTTTCAACCGGTATTCTGTC
>JBDLIU010000581.1:0-2341 GCA_039714715.1 Bacteroidota bacterium | reverse complement strand
CGGGAAGTCATTCCATCCAGTTTCGTCCATTTGGAAGAAAAACCAATATCAGTATGGATTCAGATTGGAATAGTCCAGGTTTCAATGGTAAGTTTTTACCCTCAGAAAGAAGCATAACAGAAGAGGGATTTACTGCTTCCTGGCAAATTTTAGAATTAAACCGAACCTTTCCCCAGCAATGGATTGATGAACAGTTCAATGATAATGACCTGAGGCAAATTCTCTTTGGCGTAAAGCTTTATCAACCGGCTAATTTATACCAACAAAACAAAAGAACCATCAAGTATGCGGTGTTATTTATTGCTTTAACCTATATGACTTTCTTCTTATTTGAAATTATGTATAAAAAACCACTCCATCCTTTACAATATTTTTTCACGGGTGGTGCATTAAGTACATTTTATCTTTTACTTATTGCTTTTTCTGAGCATCTGGGGTTTGCATGGGCTTATTTAATCGCCACAATATGCATCAGTCTTTTATTGGGTGGTTATAGTGTGTCACTATTCAAAAGCCGTCCCCGAGGGTATCTGACCGGGTTCCTGTTTCTTGTTTTGTATGGGTTTTTCTATATTCTGATTCAATCTGAGGAAAATGCTTTACTTCTTGGTAGTATTGCATTTTTTACCATACTGACAATTATTATGTACAGTACCCGTAATATAAACTGGTATCAAAACCAATACTCATTAATAAAAACCAAAGAGGTTAATAGCTAAAAATTCTCATTATTTTGCATAGATAGTGAAGCAGCTCAAGCTACTATTGTGGTCTAATCGAGCCAGCTTCAGTATCTAACCACGAGCAATCCAATCTCTTGCAGTATCGATGTTATCAAATATTCGGACTTCCCAGGATTTATTTACTCTGCTTGAAAGTTGAATGTAGAGCTTACACAGTTCTATGATTTTTTTATCGACTGCAATCAAGGCTATTTTTAAATCTTTTAAATAACGAGCCGCCCCTGTTGTCATAGCCAGGGGATATTCGACATCTACCTCATTCATAAGATCGCCATTAACCTGAGAAAAATCGCCAATCATGTATTTGACTCCGTCTATTCTGGAATCACTAAATAGCTTATTTATGGCCGTGGTGTGGATTTCAGGGCTAAATATACCGTCAAAGCGAGACAGAACGCCTTTATTTTCCCAGATTATTTGATTTGGCATAATATGGCCTGCAGTGAAAAAGTAATCATAGTTGTAATTTAATTACATTGTTATCAGCTTTTTCCTACTTTTTGTCCAATTCAAGAGTGAACCTTATTTAGGTGATAAATATCAACAATTCTTCCAAAACTAAAATTTCTTACAGACAAACCTGAAAATTTAATTAATAATTAAAACTAAGAACTGGTTTTATCTTTCACTACCGAATTTGAAGGGCCTCGCAAGCCGGATATCGGCTACAGGCGTTAAGCCACATGATATGCCGAAGGCCCTCAAGTAACCCCGCTAGCTAACCCCTTGCGGGGTTTTTTATTTGATAAGGTCAAAAAATGACTTGAGATTAAAAGCTGCCTTTCCGAGCTTGAAATATGAAGCACTACTGCAGATTTGGAGAATTATCCATAAAAAGCATATAAAGCCGCTAGAATTCCACCCATGCCGCAGCCAAACATAACGGCTGAAATAATGAGATGAAATGAGTTTTTAGTCTCTTCCCATAAGTTTCCGTTATCACATGTATAACATACCGAAGTGTCTTTGTTTTTACACTTTACACAATACTTCATTTATCTTTCTCCTAACTGTACCGTGGTAATTTTTCCTTATATTCATATTAAATGGGAATGACCTGGAATTCTTTCAAGTATAAAAAATATATTGCACAATTATGATACTAACTGATTTATCTATTTCTGGTGCTCCAAATATTGAATTAAGTACTTCTTTATGTTGATTGGGATTCAATTGACCATGATATTGCATACTACAACTCCTGATATTGGCCTCCTGAATACCGTAAGAGGAAATATCTGAATTCAAGCCACGTGACTGACTGACAGAGTCAATTCTCTGACCTGTTTTTTCAGTTGTTCAACGATTGAATAGATGCCAAAATGGCGGTTTGGGGATAAGTGCTCATGAAGATTGAGGCGTTCAAAAAATTCATCCACATTCAATGCTTCTACCTCGGCAATGCTATGTCCTGAAGTCAGCTCTAATAATAAAGCCAACACGCCTTTAATAATACTGGTATCGCAGTCACCATGAAAAATAACTGTTCCGTCAAAGCTGGCGCAGGTCCATACCTGACTCATACAGCCTTTTACTTTATTACTATCAGTTTTTTCTGATTCCGGCATCTGTGGGAGTTGTTCTCCTAATTCAATCAA
>JBDLIU010000580.1:0-2360 GCA_039714715.1 Bacteroidota bacterium | reverse complement strand
CTGGTGGGCCCACAAAAATAAAAGCCTCAACATCGTGTTGGGGCTTATTTTATTCACATATTATAATTAGTACATTCAGCAAATATCCATTTGTTCTTTTAAAGGTAAGGATACGGATATACCGAATCACGATTTTGAAAAGAAAATATGGATTCTTTTTTTATCTCTCCTTCTTCTATATTGATCGCATTATAAATGGTTTTGTTTTGTTTCCAGTATTCATGACCTTCCATAATATCAGGCAGGTGTACAACCAATGCAGCAGAGATTGACCGGGAAGCACTTTCCCATAAATAACTCGGTGTGTGATCAACAGCATAATAATCTATATCACCGATACTTAGCATCGGATGTTTAAATGTGGTTGGTTTAGCAAAATAAAATCCCATGCCTTCATCACAGCTTACATCTATGATAAGGCAGCCCGGTTTAAGGATATGCAGCTCATCCTTTTTCACAAAGTCCAGTGGATTATCAGTATCCTGAAATATTCCATTAATAATAATATCTGATTCACTGATCAAGTCTGATAATGGTCTCTTGTTTCCATCGTGTTCAACTACCATAATGCGTGATTCCTTTCTAAGACCGGATACTATACGAACATAATGAACATCCAGTATCTCTTCACGTACTTCATGGTCAGGACGCTGAATACATATGGTAATATCTCTGAAACCCCTGGCTTTCAGTGCATATATAGCTCCGCGACTGACAGTGCCAAAACTAAAGATTATTGTCTTTCTTTGATCCCCATAATGCCCGTCAATACCTTTAAGTTGCAGGGCATGTAAGACAGCACAATAACCAGCCATTTCATTGTTTTTATAAAAAGTGTGGCGACCTATTTGTCCCTGAGGTCCCCAAACAAACATATCTTCAAAAGCAATAAGTGTTTGTTTGCGTTCTATGGCAGTTTGTGTAATTTCCTTTTGCTGAACACAATGTGGCCAACCCCATAGTATGCCACCTTCACGAAGCTCCTGTAAGTCAGACACAACAGGTTTAGGAATAATCACATTCCCGATCTCAGCTAATAAGTCCCTCCGTGTTGCAACACCGCCTGTTTTTTTTGCAATTTCAGCATCCGAAATATTGAATGGAGATCCATAACCTTCTTCAAATATTAATCGGCTACGAACTTCTTCAGGTATACGGGAGAAATGCTCAGGATGGATTGGTATTCGGAGTTCATCTTCCTTTTTGGATGTACCAACAACACCAAATCTTAATTTACTCATATCTATAACTTTTGGAGGCAATCAAGAAGAGTGATGCTATGGTCCTTTTATCACCGATCGAAACGGACTCGATTAAAATTTTATGCTATTTATTCAGAAATCAGTGTCCCGTAGATTGAGGACTTGGCAAGAAGGCTTATAGCATATATCTGGCATAAAGGTAGCTAAATAATTACCGTCATGTTATTTTTTATTAAGAATCAGACCAATAAGACTTCATGCGATTCATAATCCTGCATTTGAACGCCTAATACTTTTTTGGTTCACACCGCCTAATTGTGTATCTTAGCAGTATCAGATTTGAGAATTTGCGCTGTATTTTCTAATTCTCCTCGCGCAATTAGTAATTATTGCATCCTCTTTAAATCATTTTACATCACATGGCGCTGACAGCTTTATGTGAATATTAGACTCATGCATACTTTAATAATAAAACGAAAGAACATTTATATAAATAACCTTGACTTCAAGGTTGTAGAAAACAACTTATCATACAATGACAGAAAAACAAAAAGACCTGCAACTGGCAGTTCTGATAGATGCTGACAATATTCCATATTCAAATATTAAAGGCATGCTTGAAGAAATTGCAAAGTTCGGGATACCTGCAATAAAAAGAATTTATGGCGATTGGACCAGCAGGACAGTATCCGGATGGAAACCGGCCTTGCTGGAGCATGCTATTACACCCATTCAACAGTACGGTTACACTACAGGCAAGAATTCAACTGATTCAGCCATGATCATCGATGCAATGGACATACTTCATGATAAAAAGGTGGATGGGTTTTGCCTGGTTTCAAGCGATAGTGATTTCACACGTCTGGCAACACGCCTGAGGGAATCAGGAAAAGTAGTGATCGGAATAGGTGAAAAAAAGACTCCTCAGCCATTTATCGTGTCATGCGACAAATTCATATATATAGAAATAATCGGATCAAAAGATACCATAAAATCAGAAAATTCGGCATCAAATACCAGAGAACCTGTATCATCCGGGCTAGAAAAGATTGATTCCAGGTTTATAAGCCTGCTAAGGTCGTCTATTAATGACCTGGCCGACGATGATGGATGGGCATTTATGGCAGAAGTAGGATCACTTCTCATGAAGAAGAAACC
>JBDLIU010000579.1:0-2377 GCA_039714715.1 Bacteroidota bacterium | reverse complement strand
ACATATATTTTTCCGGCAGGAAGTACGATCAGAGGTTCGAAAATGAAACCGGTTTTTTATTCTGAGGTAGTAAGCAAATTTCTATATGGCGGTAAAGACACCAGGCTGTCTTTTGTTGCCAAAAATGTCTCTTACCGGTTTAAAACAGGATACGAAGGGCTTCATAATATAAATATTTCGGAAGAAGGAGGTAAGCTCGTAGGTTTGATGGGAGCTTCAGGGTCTGGTAAGTCAACCCTACTGAACGTTTTGAATGGAAGTTCGAAACCAACATCAGGTACAATAGCTATTAATGGCTTAGACCTTTATGATAAAAGTGACTGGTTGGAAGGGGTTATAGGCTATGTGCCACAGGATGACTTTCTGATTGAAGAATTAACCGTTTATGAAAACCTGTTTTTTTCTGCACAGCTAACCTTTGGCAATCATACTAAGGAGCAATCTGAAAAGCTCGTTCGAAAGACCCTTAAAAGCCTTGGATTACTTGAAATTAAAGATCTGAAGGTAGGCTCAGCTTTAGATAAAACAATTAGTGGTGGACAGCGAAAGAGATTGAATATTGGCTTGGAGTTGCTTAGAAAACCTGCTGTGTTATTTATCGATGAACCAACATCCGGGCTTTCTTCGCGTGATTCTGTGAATATCATGGACCTCCTCAAGGAACTTTCTCTGAATGGCAAAATGGTTTTTGTTGTGATCCATCAGCCATCATCGGATATCTATAAAATGTTCGATACCATGATCATCCTTGATGTAGGAGGACACCAGGTTTATTATGGTAACCCTGAACAGGGACTTGTGTATTTCAAGAACCTTGTGAATATGGTTAACAAGGATCAGGGCGCCTGCATTGAGTGCGGTAATGTTAACTCGGAGCAGATATTTAATATTCTTGAAGCCCATGTGGTAAATGAGTATGGACACCTGACCGACAGAAGAAAAGTACCAGCCAAGCAATGGTATCAGTATTTTGTTGACAATATCAATATCCCGCCCATTAACGAAAGGACAGATAAACTCAGGTCTATACAACAAATACCATCACGTTTAAAACAGATTAATGTTTTTGGTATGCGCGACTTGCAAACCAAGCTCAAGAATTATCAATACCTCTTAATAACATTTCTGGAAGCACCAATACTGGCCTTTTTCCTGGCATACCTGGTAAAATACCATACTACTATTGATTACGAAAAGGTCTATATTTTTGGAGAAAACGTAAACATTCCTGTTTACTTCTTCATGGCCATCATTGTTGCTTTGTTTATGGGGCTTACACTAAGCGCAGAAGAACTAATTAAAGACAGGAAGATTCTGAAACGTGAATCATATCTCAACCTGAGCAGGTTTAGTTATCTGCTATCGAAAATCAGTATATTATTTGTTATTTCAGCTGTGCAGACAATTAGCTTCACCCTCATTGCCAATTGGATTCTTGAAATAAATGACATGTATTTTAGTACGTGGCTGGTTATGTTCAGTTTATCAGTCTTTGCCAATATTCTTGGATTGATAATCTCTTCTGCCTTTAACTCGGCTGTAACTGTATATATCCTAATTCCGGTGCTTATCATTCCCCAGCTAATTTTAAGTGGTGTAATAATCAACTTCGATATGTTCAATCATCATCTTACCGATGATGATAAAATACCTGAAATGGGTAATGTTATGGCCTCCAGGTGGGCTTATGAAGCATTGGCAGTTGATCAGTTTGTTAATAATAGATACAATAAGATTTTCTATCCGTACGATCGTAAAATTAAAATTAGCAACTACAAGAGAAACTTTTATGTACCAGAGCTTGAAAAACAATTGGTTAATGTATTTAACAACATCAAGGACACAACAGACGAAGCTGTAATTGCAGGTGTTAACAGAAGTTTAAGGATTCTCCAGAACGAAATCCCCCATGAGCTAGAAAGAGTGGGCGAACAGCAGTTTCCCGAGTTCATAAGGTTAAACCGAGAGCACTTCGATAGCGCCACTTATGACTCTGGCAAAAATTTCCTGTCTACTTTAAAGAAATTTTATTCACAAAGATCCAGCAAGTGGTTATCAAAAAAGGATAGTGTATTGGCAGAGTTTATTGCCAAACCAAATGGACAGCAAGAATTGGAGCATCTGAGAAATACATACCATAACAAAAGGATGACTCAATATGTTGAAAACTACCTTTCCACCACTAAAATATTACCAACAGATAATGGGCTAATTCAAAAAACTGATGTTATCTATACGAAACCCAAAACAGACAAATGGATTTCTTTTAAATCGAAGTTCTATGCTCCTGAGAAAGCCTTATTTGGAATGACATTCAGTACTTATTGGATTAATGTTCTGGTAATTTGGTCTATGACTATCATAATCGCAATAGTCC
>JBDLIU010000578.1:0-2378 GCA_039714715.1 Bacteroidota bacterium | reverse complement strand
ATCTTTTATTGGGAAAGACGCATGCCCACCAGGTCCTTTAATAGAGCCTTTAAGCCAGCAAATCTGTTTTTCAGCAACTTGAATAGCATAGAACTTTTTCCGGCCCATGTAAACAGGAAATCCCCCAAATTCTCCAATGGCGAATTTTACATTTTTAAAAATATCCTGATGGTGTTGTACCAAAAACTCTGCACCTAACTCTCCGCCGGCTTCCTCATCGCTTAGTACGGCTAAAATGATATCACCAGTTGGTTGAAAGTTGGCTCTTTTTAAATTAATAAGTGCTGTGAGCATCATGGCAACCCCACCTTTCATGTCAAGAGCTCCTCTGCCCCAGATAGAGCCGTCAACAACTTTTGCAGAAAAGGGAGGATAAGTCCAATCCTGATTGGTGGTAGGTACCACATCAACATGTCCGTATAGTAATAGTGGAGGCGCTTGACCTTTTCCTGCTAACCGAACAATAAGATTAGGCCGATTTTTTGTTTTCCCAATAATAGTTGGCTCAAACCCTTCGTCTTTTAAGAGGTTGTCAATGTAAGTAATACACGCTGCTTCATTACCAGGAGGATTGGTGGTATCGAACTTAATTAGCTGACGGAGAATTTCCGTGCCAAGTTCAAGGTTTTTAGATGTCAAGGAATTCTATTTTACGTCTTCAACAAATTCGAATAGCATCTTGTTAAATGAATCTGCATTTTCCCAATGTGGAGCATGTCCGGCATTATCGACAATTTGAACCTCACCACGCCACAAAGCAGGAATATTTAAAGATTTAAGATAATTCGGGTTTACCAATTGCTCATTACTCCCCTGTAAGATTGCTAATGGAGTAGCCATACTTTCAACAATTTTAATCTCATCTTCATAACCGTCAGGGACAATGCTGGCAGCAAGTCCGGCACGAGCATTACCATCTGTTTTAAGAATGTCATCTAAGAAAGGTTGATGAGGTGCAGTAGTTCCTTCTGAAAAGAATGCATCGGCATAAGCAATTGCTTGCTCTTCAGTGATATCCGCTGCAAAACCAACTCCCATAGCCGGATGAGGGAAATATGCATCTTCCATAGCAGGAGGGAATGCAAGTGGAGGTGTTCCATAGATCACCACCCCTTTTAGTTTTGGGAGCAATTTAACAGCTTCCAGTGCAATATGACCACCGAGGCTCCAACCCACCAGGACAGCATCCTCCATATTTAGCTCCTTAGCTGCTTCAGCAATTACCTCGGCATATCCGGGCATATTGTAATGTGACAAATCAGGAAATCGATCAGAATTGCCATGCCCGGGAAGATCTATTGCCACGATTTTGTATGAATCACTCCCCATCTGATTCTTAAAGGTTTCTCCCGAACTGGAATTCCCATGAATTAACAATATTGGCTGCCCGGTACCTTCATTATCAGTATACGATAATGAAATATTTGAAAGTTGTAATGTTTTCACTTTGATTAAGGTTTAAATTAATCAACAAGCTTATTGAATTTATTTAGTATGATGTGTATCGTAGGTAAATAAAAAAGAAACGAAAAAATGATTTAAAGGCTTCTTAACCAAAACCGATAGCTATCGGATCAGACGTGTTGCCAGTTACAGCATGGATCAATATGGTTACCATTCTGTACATAGATTGCAGAAATAATATTTTAATTATTTAATTAGAAAGGATTGGGGTGGAAAAGTTTTGAGAAGAGTGTGATTTGTTTCTTTATACTCGCTAAGTAACCTCTTCAGTTATTTTTAATATTAACCCCCATGCTTTTTCAACATGCTCTTGCGTGACATTCGTATTTCCTACAACCATTCGTAAGGTGAGAATTCCTCTTACTTTAGTATGGGTAAGATAGAGATTACCGGTTGCGTTAATCTTATTTAAAAGGGCCTCATTAATACTATTGATCTCATCAAGGTCATCCAATGATTGCGGCTTAAAGTGAAAACTTACCAGGTTTAAATTACGAGGCACTACAAGTTCAAACTCGTTTGAATTAACTATTTCATTCTCCAACCATTTTGCTATATTAATATGCTGTCTGAGCCTGGCTTGCAGACCTCCTAACCCATAATAACGCAACACAAACCATAGCTTTAGTGATCGAAAACGTCTGCCTAAAGGAATACCCCAATCACAATGATTGTTAATTGCTCCATCTGATTGTGTTTTCAGGTATTCAGGGAGAATCTCAAAAGTTCTTACTAATGCACTTTTATCTCTGACAAAATAGGCTGAGCAATCAAAATTGGTAAATAGCCACTTATGTGGATTAAACACAAAACTGTCTGCTTTTTCTATTCCTTCTATCAGATATTGAAATTCTGGTAAGAGGAGGGCTGAACCTGCGTAGGCAGCATCAATATGTAACCAGACTTTAAACTGT
>JBDLIU010000577.1:0-2386 GCA_039714715.1 Bacteroidota bacterium | reverse complement strand
GCTTGGATATGATCTCCACAACGGAGAATATGGAGTATACTGTGGTGACCAGGACGGACAGATCTTTCTAAGCCAGTGGTATTATGACACTGAGGTATATGGATCTATGTATCCCGGTACATTTCCTGCAGCAATAGATCAACAGTTCAAAGACAATATTGATCTGGCCAACTGGCTGTTCAATAACCTGGAAAACTACCCAGGATATACCTGGGATGAATTGCAGGATGCCCTCTGGATACTGCTTGATCCCGACTATCAACTGACGAAATTGATGAACAACCCTCCAACACCTACCACCAATGATATGGTGGCTGATGCGCAGGCATATGGAGAAGGCTTCCTGCCTTTGCCGGGTGGATGGGCTGCAATTATTTTCTGGAATGGAGAAGATATACAGCTAGTTTTAGCATTTGTTGACCCCTAATAGGTCATTTTACCGAACCGTGGAAGTGGCTAAGGCCGCTTCCCGGTTCGCTAGCAATGCATCATTTATAGCAATGATCTAACCTTCAAACTTAAATGACACCTTAACCTTTGCCCTGTAAGCTTCGATCTTGCCATCCTTAATATTCATGTCGAGCTGAGAAATCTCTGCAATACGCAGATCTCTAAGGGTCTGGGATGCTCTTTTTACTGCAGCTTCAGCAGCTTTTTCCCATGATTCCGTACTTGAACCTACGAGTTCAATGATCTTGTAAACACTTTCTGCCATCTTATTAATGTTTTAAATCCTTAAATAAATAATTCTCAATGAGAACCATATTCAAAGTTATAACAGAAAGTATGCATTGTCAATAGGGAATGGAGATCATCTCCATTTGATCCTATAACCAATGTTCCATTCAATATAATCTGCTACTGAGAAATTAAATGCCCTTATATTGATTCCGGCAAATACATTGCGAAAGATATGATATTTGAGTCCAATACGTTGATAAGAACTGCCAGGCTTTCGCCGTGGTATTGATATTCCATTTGATGGCGAATCAGGAACTTTCCATTCATCCCTGTATAAATACCATCCCGGTTGAATAATAAGTGACAAATTATGGACCACCAGTTCAAATGATCCGTAAAACCCAAGTGCAAATTTATTATCACCTGCATTCAGCCTGTCCAGGGTCTTATTATCTTCATAACTGATATATGAATTGTACGCTCCATCATAACTAAAATCAAGTCCTGCCCCAAATTTCACCTTATGGGATATCTGCCTGTTTATTCCTGTCGACAATGTAAATATACCGTATGTTTCAGCGACATACGTTGTGTCGTTGTTACTCATTACTTTAAACGACAGTTGTTTTATTGATGATGCTTCAAGAACAATGAATTCCCAGTTGTCGAGATATTCGGGCACTTCATTCACAATGTAACCAGACCTCGGTCTGAATCTGTATTTCAGTCCTAAACGTGGTGCAAAAAGGTTTATACCCAGATTTGGTACGCGAGTAGCGCCATTGGAGAAATGCGTAAAGGTAACACCACCGGTAAGATTCAAATGCTTCCCAAGCAAGAAATTTGCATTCAGGCCTACATCAATGAATACCGTATTATGAGAGCCAATGGCATATTGGAAGGGGTTGGTCTCCGGGTCAAAAGGCTCCCAATTATACGTAAGGCCAAACCCTACTTCATAATTGATGCTCCAGCGTTTAAACCTTTTTATAATAGGTGCATTAATAAATGTATAAAGAGCGGTTGGGGTTCCCAATTCAACCGGGTCAAAAAAGTTTATACTGTATATGCCAAATCCCCATGTCGGGTATCCGTATAATTGTTGCCACAATTTCCTTCCGTCAGTCTGTATGCCATACTGGAGCGAAAAGCTCTGAAAGTAGTCGATAGGCTTGTTAAGGGTATTGCTTCCTTTGACAAAATCGTTTGTTTGTAGGACACTTCCGGCCTGATAAAACAAGCGCAGCGATTTGGTATACCTTTTATTATCTGAATACGTCGTATCAGACGCAACTGAAATAAAAGATATAAGTATTAAGAAGGCAATAAGTAAATTCTTTTTACTCATAGTGATTTTCTATAGATTTCAATGAAGTCTTACACTAAACAAATTTACTTAATAAAATTTTGTTTAAAAAAGTGGATAATTATTCACATGGTTTCGTCGGAAGATTATTCAGAACTCAAAGTAATAACAGAACGTACGCAATGTCATTAGGGAATGCAAGTCATGCTTGTTGTAGCTCATCTCATGACAACCAACACGCAGGCAGGTCAGTAACCAGCTAACAGCCAACAGCTTCCAGCTATCAGATCCCTCCACGATAAAACCATAGTTAAAATTGTAGTGTTTTAGTGATTTTAATTAACAAATACTTAACAACATTACCCCTCAATTTACCCTATTTTTGTGATAACCCAAGAC
>JBDLIU010000576.1:0-2397 GCA_039714715.1 Bacteroidota bacterium | reverse complement strand
ATTCAACAACATCAAGACTATCAGCCCCAAGATCTTCTACGAATTTAGACTCTTCTTTAACCTCATCTGGGCTCACATTTAGTTGCTCAACAACTACTTCTTTTACATCATCAAATAATGCCATTGACTTCTCCTTAAGTTTGTTAAAAATACGTCTAATTATATCAAAAAAAGTATAAAAAGCTTATATTTCCAACGAAATCGCTGTATGAGTTTAGATAAATATGGGTTTTGTGTAAAAAAAGAAGTAGAAATGCCTATGACAATAGCTTTTGACTAAGTTATAGAGGGTTATGTGAACTGACGCATGGCATTTTACCATGTATCAATTCATCTTAAACATGATTAAAATTTATACTTTATGTTCGTATAGACGTAACGACCTGGTTCATTTAAAAGTATTACATTAGAATCCGAACCTATGCTTGGAAGTAACGTAATATCGTTATATGTATTTGTTACTGCATATGTCGAATCAAACAGGTTATCTACACCTACAGTCAACTCAAAATGCTTACCAAACTTCTTAGTCCCTTTTAAATTAAGTACAGCATACGAATCCAATTCCTGCTCCCCATTGTCAGCATCAAAATTTGACCATTCATCAGAGGCGATTACTTCAGCTCTCAATACTAATGTATCATCATAGTCATAATTCACTGCACCATTGAATTTAAATGGCGGGATCTCTGGCATATCTGTGTCAGATTGACCTGTTAGAGGATCATCTTTTTTACCTCTTTGGTAAGACATACCATAATCAAAATAGAGTGAATCTGTTGCAACATATGTACCGCTCAATTCAAAACCATAGATGGTTGCATCAACATTTTCTAGATTATGTCCATCTGCTGTACCATTTACATTATATGCTATAAAATCATTTAACATACTATAGAATGCTTTAGCTTTGATTGTTGCATTTTCATATTTCTTTTCCGCACCTATATCAAACTCATAGTTCACTGTATTTTCCAAGCCTGGATTACCTACTTCTCGAACTCCACCAGCAGGGTTTGGCATTCTTAAGTAAAGTTCTCTAGCATCTGGTACTCTTGATGATTTTCCAAAACCTGCAAAATATTTAGTATTTTCATTTGCATTGTAAGTTCCCAATACATAACCATTAAGCTCATTATAGTTATTATCTGGTTGTAGTGTATTAGGGTATTCAGAAGTGATCTCTGTATCATCATATCTCAGTCCAAGATCTAAAACAAATTTATCCATTGTTATCTTGTCTTTGATGAACAGAGCGACATTTTTAGTATCTACATCATTAATACTTACCAGTGCTGGTACACCATTAGCAAAGAATTGTCCATCCCAGTTTCTCTTACTATAGTCTAACCCTACCGTAATGATATGATTATCTACATCAAAACTATTCGTAAGTTTTGCCCCTTGTATCTGTGAGGTCAATGCATGTGTTTTTTCATTAGCAAGATCCGTAGCAGATTTTCTATATAAATTTGACATAGGATGATCTACCTCTGATTGATAGAACTGTATATTAAGCTCTTTTGAATATATTCCCAAATCTTTTGCAATATACTCTACATTGAAAATATCCGAATCATCATATAGTGCATCCATTGGTGTAGATGGGTAGAGTACATCATCACTTCTGTTGGCTGTATAACTGAGTCTCAACTCTTGGTTGTCAGCAATATCCCAAAAAAGTTTTGCCATCAAAGTCTTTTTACTATAAGCATCCATATCTCTATATTTATCTTGATAAGCAGTTCCCATCAGCATCATATCCATAGGAGTACCCGTCAAGTTATCCGCTATATAATTATCCACCTGGTCTGCAAAATCATTCCCATCACCATCTTCATACTGTTCACTCTCTTCCATCGAACCAGTCAGTAATACTCTTACATTCTCAGAAATACCACCGCTTAAAGCAAAAGATCCTTTTTTATATCCCCAAGATCCTAGACCAAGATTTACTTCACCTTCAAACTCTTCAGTTGGTTTGATCGTATGGATCTTTACATCTGCACTGAGTGCACCAAAATCTTCCACATTAAACGGCCCTTCATTGATCTCGATATAATCCACATTATTGGTCAAGATATGAGAAATTGGAGGGTCCATTCTGTTTGGACAAGCACCATGTACTTTTGCACCATCTATCGTTACATTGATGTTATCTTTTCTTTGTGCTCTAACAACGATATCATTTGCGATACCAGATCTTCTACTCAACGCAACACTTGGGGATTGCTTAAATAGTGCTTCCGCCAAATCGGCAGATTTGATATCTTCCCCACTCACATCTTTAATCACCTCTGTATCTACTTTTGTATCTACATGTATCGTTTCCAACTCTACTTCGGCAGCATTTATCCATAATGAACATGCCAAAGAGAAGACTATTACCTTTTTCAT
>JBDLIU010000575.1:0-2408 GCA_039714715.1 Bacteroidota bacterium | reverse complement strand
TATAGGTAAGCCCTACAGCTCCCACATTGGTAGATAACTCATATTGTACCCTGTCCCAATTATAAATCCATTCAGTCATGTCATTAGAAACGGGTTCGGTATTCTTATCATTTCCTCCTATACCCCAAACTGAAAACATTCCGCCTTTTTTTAGAGGGAAGTTTAATTTAAAACTTAGATCCTGATATTCCGGAACTTGCTCAGAAGGAATAAAGCTTTGTATTAAGCCAAAGGTTGAGTAACGGTAGTTGATCAAGTATGAAGCTCTTTGATCTTTCTTAAAGGGACCTTCTGCAGCGAAATTTATGCCCATAATCCCAGCTTGAAAAGCATACTCTCTTTTTTCATTATTCCCGCTGCGTAGTCTAATATCGAAAACACCGGCCAATGCGTTGCCATATTCAGCCGGGAATGCTCCTGTAAAGAAATCAGAATTAGCCAATAAATGATTGCTAAACAGTGTTGTAAATCCTCCTCCTGCCACATTCGCACCTGCAAAATGGCTTGGATTCGGAATCTCAACGCCCTCTAACCGCCACAATACTCCTTTGGGGGAATTACCACGGATAATTATTGAATTGTCTTGAATATTGCCTACCGCAACACCTGCAAAGGCAGAAGCCATACGAGCAGGATCTTCTATTCCTCCAGCATATCTGCGAGTTTCTTCTGCCGAAAAGACCCTGGCACTGGCTGTTGCCATAGAATTGATAGTCTCTGTTTTATCTTCATAAGCTGTAATGGTTACAGTTTCTAACGAGAATGCATCTTCTTGCAACTGAATTGTTAAAACAATTTCCTTACTTGCCGTTACTTGCATTTCAGAAATAATATAAGATTTAAAGCCTACAAAACTTACTTGAATATCAACTCTGCCAACAGGAACATTTTCAATACGAAAATTGCCTTCAAAATCTGATACGGCACCAATTAAGGGGGCTGTATTAAGTATATGAATAGTTGCTCCCGGTAATGAGGTTTGCGTTTCTTTATCTACTACTTGTCCCCTAATAGTCTGTGACAAAGTTTTAATTTCTTGTGAAAACACTGGTTTTGAAAGAGCTATTAACACTAATAACAGTAGCAAATTCATTTTTTTAGTATGTTTCATCGGTATGTGATTTTTTTTCTCTTTACGTTGCTTCCATTTAAATAACATTTAAGGTTTTACGAGTATTCGCAAGCTGCTATAAATCCAATTTTGAATATCCACTACTACAATAAATAACGACTTATGTAAATTGCGATTAACGGTCAGCGCATTGGCGGTAGTCAGATGTGGTTTTCTTTCCTCTCTCAAGATGCATGAAAGTTGAAGTGGACTACAATCCTTGAATTTTCCAATACTCCGGCTATTATTATTGCACAGGGATATTGTTTTCATAATTAATTTCTAATTATTTACAATTTTAAGTGGCGCAGGATATGAAAAGCATATCTGCTTAAATAGCCATTTATGCTCATTTTTTACTAATGAGCCAACCATGCGTATCTCATAAGTTTTTCCATTGCTCCATGGACCAGATTCTCCGACTACTTCAATCCATCCTACAGTATTGTTAGTTCGAATTTTCACTTCCTCAACATTAATATTTAAATCAAACCATTTAACCCAGTCCCAAAGTGTTAAATTTCGAACACTTTCCTTTCCGTTAAGAAATTCATAGGATGCAACTCCCATATACACAATGTCATCTGAAAACATTTCAAGAAATTCGTCAATTTTTGTAGTGTCTCTCTTTGTATATCCATCTTGAAATTTTGATAATACTTCTCTAATCTCATTTATTTGAGTTTTTGAATTATTTAACTCCTGGGCTTGAATACTGTTTGCAAAGCCAATAAATCCTAAAGCTATAACTAGTGCTGCTTGTTTCATAATTGTTTCAATTACCATCAACTTTTTTATCTAAGAGGAGAGGTGGTTGTTAACTTAACCTCTACCCGAGTGTATTTAAGTTTTAATTTTCTGTTCGCGTCAATTTATATCCGGAAAACCAAAGTATTTCTTTTCCATTCTCCCGCTCAAAAAGCATTGTGGAACCTCGATGCCTTCCAAGCCCCAATGGGAATGCAGTATTATTATCTTCTATTGATATGGCAGGATTCCACATTATTGAACCCTCATATTCTTCCATTATTTTTAGCATCAATATCCCCTTCTCAATAGCTAATTCAAATATTCCTAAAAAAGGGAAGTCAGATTTATTAATTTCAACTATCTCATAAACTCCTATTCTGTTCTTCCACAAATCATTAATTTCTTGTGGATAAAATTTTGTACCAAGTATTTGCCTGTTACCATTTGCAAGATTGTCAAAAATAAGGACGTCATTATTTGCAATGGTTTCAAATTTAATTCTTGAATCATTCAGCGTGTGGAGCTTGTTTTCAGGTAAAACTATCTG
>JBDLIU010000574.1:0-2446 GCA_039714715.1 Bacteroidota bacterium | reverse complement strand
TTGCTTGATGCCTTCACCTATCCAGCCGGTTAAGGTTTCTTTGTTGAAAGCCGGTAATAGCCCAAGACTAATGATAAATCCAATTAAAAGAGCATTAACAGGCTTTCCAAGGAACACAGATATTGTATAGATAAAACCACTATTTTCTAAATCAGTGAACATGGCAACAACTGTTCCTAATGCAATCAACAAAATCGGAATTAAAATAGGAGCAAATGACATAAAGGTGGAAGGCAATTCACTGAATTTCTCTTTTATTTCCTGATCTTCTAATTCCAATCCATTTTCCAATCCATTTTGATTATCAATGTCCTCCTGAATTACCGTTTTATTCCCTACATATTTTGCCCAGAAGTACCCGGCCAACATAGCGAAGGCTGAAATAAAGGCACCAAGAATAATTACAAGGCCAAGCTTATCTTCAAGCCCAAGGTTACCGGCAGCTGCTATGGGACCAGGAGTAGGGGGTACAAAAGTATGAGAGGCATAGAGCCCTGTGGCCAGGGCAACACTCATAGTTATTGCAGGTATCTTAACTTTCTTAGTTACAGATTTTCTCAAAGAAGACAAGATGATGAATCCTGAATCACAAAATACAGGGATTGACACAATCCATCCGATAATGCTCATGGCTAATGCAGGTCGTTTTGGGCCTATTAATCTTAAAACATAATCTGCCATTTTTATGGCAGCACCGGATTTCTCCAGAATAACACCTATCACAGTACCAACAACAATTACAATTCCTATATAAGCCAGTATAGCCCCAAACCCGTTCCTGATAATAGATTCAATTTCGAGCCAACCTATCCTGTCTCCAACATCGAGCAATCCTAATGATTGTGGAATGGCAACTCCAAAAGCAACAATAAACGATGCCAGAATGAGAACAATGAATGGGTGTATCTTAAGCTTGGAAGTAGCTATAACAATTAATACAATTGCAAAAATCAGGAGTCCAATCAGGTACAAAGTTTCCATTAGTGCGTTTCTATTTAGGTAATAGAGGCATAATAGTACATTGCTTTATATCAAACTTCAAACTATAAGGCGAGAATCTTAAGAAGGAGCTTTTGAGGGGAATTAAAAAACCGGCCACCCCAATCCGATTGGGGATGACCGGTATCTAGCATAAACAATAATAATTCTACATTAAGTCTAGTGTAAGCATAATAAACACATTTCTGCCGGGAGCATTTATGGCATCCTTTGTTCCTTTTACTGATCTGTTCAGGTGCTCATAATAAGCTGTATCGAATAAATTGTTAACTCCTCCTACAGCTTTTAGAGTCTTTAATACCTGATATTCTATTTTGAAATCCAACAAGTTAAATGCTGGTGTTTCAGTTTCACCATAGCTTGTTGCTATTCGGTCTTGCTGCATCACATACCTGAATGAAATCTCAGGATTCAACTTGCCATCTAAATAACTTCCTGATAATGTGTATCTCACATCCAGAGGGGCAATTTCCGGCAAAGGTTCGTTGTCTACGGTATTTTCTCCATGTGTATAGGCCAAATTAAAACTATGTTGCAAACCGCCAATTAATATCTGGCTCCAGGCTAATTCAAACCCGTACATAGATGCTTTATCCAGATTGATAAATTGTCTTACTCCAGGGCTTGAAGGTATTTTTGGGGATAGGTCAGCCCTGATTTCTGATGAAATATAATCCTGTAAATATGAACCAAAAGCGCTAACCTCAATATTGGTTTTTGATTTGCGGTAACCAATATTAATATCAACCTGGTTATTTACTTCGGGAAGGATTGAAGGATTACCCACCATTTCATATGGATCCAGACCTACGGGAAAATAATTGATATAACGCTCGGTTAGGCTACCACTTCGCTGAGCTCTTCCAAGCCATAAGCCCATGTTAAAACCTTCCTTAGCATTTTTTACTGCACCAATACTTACACCCGGGTTAATCTGGGTAATGGAAGTTTCCGGATTAACTGCTATAAATTCTGGTGTAGCATCACTGACCTGGGCATTGTTTACTTCAAGTCTTCCGGACATAACATACATTATTGTGCTTTTATGGAAGTGATATTCAGTAAAAATTCCTGTTTTACTGATTTGACTATCCTGCCAGGCATTATCTTCCACGATTTTTCCTGCATTGGGACCCATCAGAAATTCACGTTCTCTAATCCCTTTTGCCGCTTCTACTTTATAATCTGCGCCAAGGTATAACTTGCCATTCTTAAGCATCCATTGTCCTTCTGTTCTGGCACCGTAATTTTTTGTTTGAGCGTCAGTGCTGGCGTTCAACATTCTTGGGTCTAGGTTTTTGAGCAGGTTGTCCATTTTATGGTCAACAAAACTTGCGAATACTGTCGTGTTCCAGGTTTTTAAATACTCCTTGTTTAATTGCAAATTATGTTTTGCATTAAACATCCAGGTATCATCTGACGTAAGGTCCATTGGTAAAGCAGGGAA
>JBDLIU010000573.1:0-2472 GCA_039714715.1 Bacteroidota bacterium | reverse complement strand
TGACCGAGTTTTTCCCTAAGCTCGGAAGATTCAATCAAGCGGCTAATTTTATCCACCCATTCTTTATCAGAGCTAGCCAGGAATCCATTCTCCCCATCTTGTATAATCTCCGTGTTTACCCCCACAGGTGACATGATGGTGGGTATACCCAGCCCCATGTATTGAAGCCCCTTGGCACCACACTTTCCGCGGGTCCACTCTTCATCGGGTAGGGGCATTATTCCGATATCTATTGCCTGTAGATCTTCTACTTCTGTAGCGCTGTTCCAGGGAATCCCTTTTATATTAAGAGGATCATTTACATAAGAGGCATCGCCAATAACGCTAAAGCTAATCTTGTTGCCAAAGCGTTCTTTCAGTTTCTTGAGCACCGGCAAAACCATTTCGAAATGTTTAATGGTACTGAAACTGCCGGTCCAGCCAATAACAAGTTGGTCACGTTCAGGCTTAAAAGAAGGTTGATACAACCTGGTATCTATGGTCGTGGGGATAACCTCAACCTTTTTGTTGTATTCTGAAGCATAATTGGCTAAATATTGATTGCCTGCAATAACCTTATTGGCCAATGAAATAATTTCAGATGTTTTTTCAGGTCTCTTCAATCTACCTAATACCCCCAGGTGTTGACCGGGATCATTGGTCCAGATGGCATCATCGAAATCGAATATAACCGGAACTTCAGATTTCACGAGCTGCTTTTCAAACCAGGTGGTGCCTGTCATAAAAGCTTCACGTTGGATGAAGATATAATCATATGTTTTTGCCCGTTTGATATCTTTCCGCCTCTGTCGTATACTTTTTAAAAAGATGTTGAGTTTTGCCCAATAATGACCTTTCTTATAAAGTAACTTATCGTCTTCTTCACCAATCAGGTAGGAAAGGTCACACTGAATGCCATTGGCCTCAAGAAAAGGGAAGTACTGCTCAAACCGGTACCGCTGTGATGGCGATCGGTTCGGACGATGCATGCCAATGAAAAGAACCTTATTCCGCATTATTTAATACTATTAAACATTTCAGCTATTCCGGAGATCTAATTTAATAAAAACCTATAGCACCGTCCTTTAGGGCGGGGGTAAAAAAGTATAAAACAAACAGTTTGGCGGATTTTTTGCAAAGGGATAGCAAAAAATGTGACAAAATGGACTGATAACGACTAGTCATTACCTTCGGTTTCTTCTATGTAATCAATTGTAGCCAGTAGCTCCTTATACCACTCTTCACCAAACTTTCTCTCCAGAGGTCCTTTGAGAAATTTATAAAGAGGCACCTTCAGATTTGCACCATTGGTACAAGCACTATTACAGATATACCATCGATCGTAGTTTACGGCCGTAAATCGCTCATATTGTCTTAGCCGTAATGGGTATAAATGACAAGAAATAGGTTTCTGATAGGCTATCTTACCATCCCGATAAGCCATTTCAATACTACAATAAAGTATCTTGTGGTCATCATAAATGGCATAAGCGCATTCCTTACCCCGAATGGTTGGCGTAGAATACTCCCCTTGTTTATCGAAAATATATTTCCCCTGTTTCTCTATGGACTTCCTTCCTTTTTCATTTAAATAAGGTGCTACTTCAGGATAAATTGTATCCAGAATTTCGAGTTCATCCTTGTCCAATGGAGCCCCCAGGTCACCCTCTACACAACAGGCCCCTTTGCACTTTGTAAGGTCGCAAACAAAGTATTCATCCTTAATATCATCTGTTAGTATTACAGTGCCTACTTCAATCATGGGAACAAAAATAACAGAGTAGGCGGAATGTGATGTATTATCTTAACACTATTCGAATTATAAATAGAATTAATGGCTCAAGCCTTTGTTTTGTGTATGCTTACTATTCACTGCGTTAAACAGACTGTGTGAAAAGTAATCTCTTTGATTTATACTCCAAATTTGATTTGGTTTTACATTAAAGTCCCCTCCTCGGAGGGGAATAGAAGGGGTGGGTAAGACAAGAAATACGACTTATTCTGGGATAAGTAATCATTATGTAAAGTAGTACTGCCAAATTTAATTTTATGCAATTTTCTCCAATAAAGCTTTTTACACAGCCTCTTTAGCCCGGTGATCCTAAATTTTTCAACAAGCCGGCTTTAGCCTTTAATCATTTAACTGTGCTTCCCTGCTTGGCAGACGTCTTTGGACTTCCAACTTAACATGCCGCACCTGCAGCGCTTGCAATATTTCCTATCAAGACACCCTGCGCTGGCGCACAGGGCTACAATCTTTCGCCCACTTCGGGGCTCTTGACTTGGAGATAAGTTTGAGCTTCCATCTTCCATCTTCATCCTCCAAAATCTTGACGAAGGAGGACAGTTTCGAGCCAAAGGCCTAAAGCTTTTTACACAGCCTCTTTAGCCCGGTGATCCTAAATTTTTCAACAAGCCGGCTTTAGCCATTAATCATTAAACTTCGAACATTGAACTCCAAACATTGAACATTGAACTTCGAACATTGAACTC
>JBDLIU010000572.1:0-2479 GCA_039714715.1 Bacteroidota bacterium | reverse complement strand
CAGCCGGGTGTCCCCTCACGGGGTACGCCTTAAAAGCGCTTGAGCCGTATGCGACGAAAGCCGCACGTACGGTTCTTAGGGGGCGTAAGCTACCCGGTGGTGCAATAGTCCCTATTAAAGTACTTATTCTATTGGAATAGATTTCTAGCAATGATAATATGTCTTCAGTGAAACACAAATTATTGGAGGCAATATAGTTGGAGGCTAGCGCGCCAGACTGTTCATCTTAGTGCAAAAAAAACCAGACGGAATGGGCCGGGGGTATTGCCAGGGTGATATCTTCGATCAGATCTTATGCTCCGAACCGTGGATTCCCTTATAATTTAGCAACTACAACCTTCATTCCCTCTTCACCCCATGTCCAGTCGCAACTTAGACCAAGAGGATTTGCAATTGCACCCATCATTGCATCCCAATATGCGATCAAATCATCTAACGAAGAGCCATAAATAACACCCCGATCTTCCAGATTTGGATAGACATGTGGAACGGTAATTACTACTTTCTCTTTGGACTGCTCTATAATCTTGACATCTTCAGACATACATGTCCAAGCATATAACATAAAGTTTACCAATTGGTCAAAAGTAGCATCTTCATCCCAGGGAAATTTTTCTCCTATTCTCTTACCGAGCTCTTCTGGTGTCATCCCATTACTTTTTGCGATATTGATAAGAGCTAAGATGTTATTGTACAAAAGCGCACTGGTCGTGTTATACTTCTCCTCTATGGTTGGAGTAGGCACAGAGAATTCAGTCTGAGCATGGGTTGCACAAACAAACGATAGCAAAATGGATATTAGAAATAGTTTTCTCATAATAAATGATTTTATAGGGTTAGACCAAAACAAGTTACCTCATATCTTTCAGATTTTCAATACTTTTAGCAGTCCCAGGATTATGTTTCTTAGCATTCTAATAATAGTCTGATATAATCAAAATGGTGTGTAGATGTATCGACAGAATGATTATAAAAGGGCAAAGAAGAATCGATCTGAAATGTGGAGTCAGTAACAATCGAGAAATCTGAAAAAAATATGAGGTAGTTCAATTTTTGTTTGCTACTGCACCCAACATTAAGTAAATTCCATTTGCCATGTCACACATTCTGCGCCCCAATTATCCAACTCAAATGAGAAATATAACGTATGCAAAATGGTGTGCCATTTGGCAAACGTATATTTACTCAAACCGTTAGAGCCAATTATTAAAAAATGAAAATAGAGCTGTTTTTTATCCTCACGGTGATCCTCGTTATAGGATTGAATTTACTGTGGTATAATATAAAGGGCACTCTAAAGGAGAAAGGGTATGAGGTGTCTTATTTCTGGAGGCACGGAGCAGATATTGTGAATTTGGTAAAACTCATTAAGTGTACTGAAGATTCGGATAAACGCAGATCTTATCAATTGATGCTATGGTTTCTAATCCTAGGGATTGTACTATTCGTCGGATTAGCACTATTAGCATTTATAAACAAGTCAAAATGGATATAGAAAATGGAATAACAGGCTCTAACATTAAGTAAATTCCATTTGACATGTCACATTTTTTGCACCTAACTCAAAACTCAAGCGAGATCAGTCTCGTATACAAAAAGGTGCGCCATTGGCAAACGTTAATTTACTCGGACCGTTAGGCCCAATTTGTAAGATGACAATTAATGTAGCCAAATACACTGAAGAGGAAATTCTTGAGATATTCAAGGAGCAACATCGACTGTGTAGTCCGCATGATCCAGAAGCAGATCCTATGATCGAAATTACTGCAGATATGAACATTAGCGAATGGAGGCAGGCTAATGATCTTGTAAACTGGAGGCAATTAGGCACCTTTCTTAACAAGGAGTTCAGAATAAATATCTCAGAAGATACTTGGCACCGAACCTTGGAACCTTCTAAATCAAGGAAACTAAGGCAAGTTTGTCAGTTGATATCTCAACATGCTGATAGAGATACTTATGAGTCAAAGACTTTGCTGGGTAAGCGGTGCCTGGAGGCTGGAGTTTTCCTTACAATAAAACGGAACTTGAGTGACAAAGGTGTTGATGTTTGGGATCTAAGTCCTTCTTCATTGATTGAAGATTACATGAATAAGTATTTCTCGCAGATCTTAGAAGAAGCTACTTTAACCGGCACAAAAATGATATCCGAAATTCATATAGAACGCAAGAAAAAAGGATTTTAGAACACCATAAATATGTTTGATCCTGATCGATATAAGATTTCCCTTGATGAAATCGTGACATTTCGTGACTTAGTAATTAAGATAGTAGAATATAAAAGTCAAACAGGGCATAACACTATGTAAATTCCATACCGCCTGTCACACCTTTTGCGGAAAAGCAAAAGCCGCGCCAGTTGTACGGTATTTACACTATACGTTATTGCGACACGAAGTCGTATAAATGATAGTTTTACAGAGAGTTAGTTCTTTGATAAAACCTGCTGTTTCCCCAGCAGTACCCTACCGGGACAACT
>JBDLIU010000571.1:0-2480 GCA_039714715.1 Bacteroidota bacterium | reverse complement strand
TGAATTCGGGATCAATTATATATTAAATCCGGAGGGAAAGATTGATCTGGCAACTTCAACGCCTGAATATCAATATTACCTAAAGGACCATTTAGGAAATACCCGTGTAGTATTTAATGGTGAAAATACTGTCAAACAAGATATTGATTATTATCCATTCGGACTGACAGCAAATATGAATACATCAAGTGGTGAAAACAAGTACCTGTTTAATGGGAAGGAGATCCAGGACGAAATGTTAGGCTCTGTAAACCTCGACCATTACGACTTCCATGCACGCCAGTATGATCCGGCACTGGGGCGCTTCACCACCATGGATCCCCATGCCGAAAACTACTTCGACTGGACCCCTTATAACTTCGTTGGAAATAACCCAATCAACCTGATCGATCCCAATGGGATGGACTGGTACACTCATAATGAAACAGGAAATCTTCACTGGTATAATGGAATGTATGAAGATGATAATATCCCAGATGGGTATAGCTACTTAGGTGCGGATGACTACTTTGGAGAACAAAGCTTCAGTGATCTGCAAGAAGCACAAAGTATCTATCAAGATGCTGTTGGAGAAGAATTATCCAGCATGGATTTTAATGAGGAACTATCTGAAGCAGTGGCTGCAGAATACGGATTTGAGTTAAAGACGAAAGAAGCCAGCGTTCATGAACAAATCAAACGACAATTTCATGCTGAAGGTGATGGTCTCATAATTCTTGATGTCCCTGTTGATATCGATATTACTCCCACAAAACGAACTTATCTTCCTGAAAGACAGGTTGAAATAGGGCATGTTGATACTGATCCTATTACCCGGTCTGAGACTCTTTATAATGAGAATGCGCTTATGGAGCATACTTACACTACACGAACTTATAAGTATGGCCATCCTGCAGTTAATGCTGGCAAAATAGGAAGGGACCTTGGAAAACAAGTCACTCCATGGGGTAAAGTGGGTGAAACACTCTATAAACTTTTAAAGAAGCTGTAATGAATCGGTTAAGAAAGTATGCAATGCTGGTTGTCAGCATTGCGCTGCTCTCTTGCAGCAATAATGTACATAAAAAAAATGCTTCTCAAGAGCTAGTAACTAACGTCATGCTGAAAGGTTTAAATGAGAGATATGACAGTATCAGATTATATTTTAAACCTGAACTATTATTTCATTTTCCAGAAAAGCTGGATACGAGTGTTATTAGTTTGACGGATAATGTAATGAATCCAAAAGATCTGGCGAGAATGGAGTTAACCTGTAAAATCGCTGATGACCAGGTCTCTGAATATATACATGAGTTTGAAGAAATAGGAATTGCCTTATATGCAGCCGGAGACTCTTGTGTTTTGATCCCTCGTCGATATATAACCCAAGAAAGAATAATGAAGCCAAAGAATCAAAATTATATCGATTCTTTAAGCAGATATAACTTCTTGCCGTGTGTACAATCAAAATATCCTATACCAAACTTCTGGCTAAATACTTATTCTGACGAAACAACTTTTAGCCGACTTCCAAAAGATTTTAAGATTGTCGTGCTGCAATCAGAAAGCGGTAAATTCTACAATGAGGCAATACTTCAAGTAGATAGTCACATGCCGAATAAGTGGGAGAATGGTTATTCTAATGGTGTTGCAATCAGCGAAAAGGAAGGTGTGGTAATATACTGGCTAATAGTATGGTAATAATTAAAAGTAAAACCGGCCACACGCCTGGTTTTTTCCTAAGAGGCGTATGCTTGTTTATTTTTGAAATCTCGGATCAGGGCATCCAGGGTAACGTAGATATGTTCCTTGTTTGTAGATGAAAGTTTATTGATCTCCTGTACCCTGTTCAGAGTAGCTTTATCCATCTCAATATCTGTATTACCCACCAGATAATCCAAAGAAACCTCTAAGGCCTGTGCCAATTTGGTAGCCATCTCAATGGTAGGCCTAACCTCATTGCGTTCATATCGACCTACGGCATCGCCGTTGATGCTGATCATTTTCCCCACTTCTGCCTGGGATAATTTTTTTCTTTTTCTAACCAGTGATAAACGTTCTCCAAAAGTCATTTTTGTAGTGTTTAAGGCAAGAATACTGCGTTTTCAACAAAAATACAAACAAAATATGTAGTATAAAAATCACAAATACTTGATTGATCCATACAAAGTTTATAGATTTACGGCAAGTTTGTATGTTTTAAACTTTTTTCAATGGAAATCCAGCAGATCAAACAGAGGCTTAAAATCGAGACTGTTTTAGCCCGCTACCAGCTCACCCCCGATCGCAACAACCGCCTGAGATGTCCTTTCCATGACGACAAGACCCCGAGCATGCAGGTATACCCAAAGACTGGCACCTGGACCTGCTTCTCGAGCACAGCAAATCCTAAAGTAAAATTAGAATTTGGTGTTGTAATAATGCAACATGGTGGGCGCACGGTCCTATGCATCATACATGTAAGATTCTATACTACAGGTGTATCAACTGATGGACCGCAA
>JBDLIU010000570.1:0-2508 GCA_039714715.1 Bacteroidota bacterium | reverse complement strand
ATTCATCCTAACCTCTTTGTTGATATAATAGAATACTTTGTTTGTAAAACGCTTTGTGGCAGCCAATAATATACGTGATTCTTTACCGGCTGTCACTGGAAGCATCACATCATAACGGTTTGTAATACTATCCATAAATCCTTCTATCATCTGAGCACACTTTTTTGCAACCTCATTGACCGGCTGATATTCATTTTTTTTGTTCGGCCAGTAACGAGTAATAGTGAAACTGTTTACGTCCAGGAAGTGGTTTGGCAGCAATTGCTTTATCTTATCATAAATGGTTAAATTCCCCATATTTGAATTATGCAATCGGATAAAATCTTTAGATTCATAAAATTTCATCAATTCCTTATTATGGGACTTCTCTATACCCAGAACTCCGGCCAGAAGATGTGGTTGAGAGGCTATCCATAGTTTTTCCTGCCAATTGCCATAATAAACCTTTCGTGCTGCAGTTGCATCATGTAGGAGCCTTAGCACATCTCCATTCTGATATATAATGACAAACCGTCCTGCATAACGATGTATTTGTTTCAAAAACTGGTCAAAATCATCATCTGCAATATCCTGTAGAATCTCCTTATTGTCTTTGTTGGGAAATTGATAGTCAAACATATCTCCCAGTAATATCAGGCGCAATCCACTATCAGAATATCGGGCAACCTTAAGATCTACATGAGTATATAACACCGAAGACCCGAATAAGCTGAGTGAATTATATAGAAACGGACAATCAATTGAGTGCGGTGCCAGAATATACTGGTTCCTGAATTTCAATTTTGTTCTCTCTTGTTCATTCATATCATTTGCTTGTATCAACCTGATTAGAAGCGTAAATATAATAAGTGAAAATCAATGAATCATCAATCAAGGTTCTATTCTGTAGATGGATACTGATTATCGGTACCAAACTCTGTAGACAAACCCTAATAATCCGCATGATTCAATGAACCTAAGGATTCTATTCTTTTTACTGGGATTGATTGGCACCTCTAAGGTCTCGGGCCATAATAGTTTAATAATTTTTGTGTTTAATGAATAACTGGCACATTCGATAGAATACAAAGGCCTTACTGACAGCATAGTCTTGACAAGTAACCGTGAGTTATAGGGATTAATATCATTCTGGGCAATATCTTTATCCAGTTGTATCTGGCTCCCCCAATTTCCGAGCCGCTCTTCCCAATAAAAAAGATCCATGATATTAAAGCCTGTCAGGGTACAAAACTCCATGCTATTCTTCAACCAGGTAGAGTATGTCTTCTCAGCATGACTATATTGCTCAACCTTGTTTAACTTAAGGAGTGACTGAACATTGACCTTTTTCTTAAAGATGGGATAAAACCAGGATGCACCTGTTGCTATATTCCCAGGCAGGTTTACCCGGTCACTGAAATTGATATAATAATTATAGATCATGGGAAGATAGAACTCCGAAGCCAATTCGTTATTCTGATAATAAACTCTTTTAAAATCTCCATCCACTGGGATATATGGATCTACAATGTGAAAATCGAGTTCCAGCTTCTGAAATAGTTTCTTTGGTATATCAATATCCTTGTACTTCTCATCAATCCGCTTCTCTTTATTGATGTAATAGTACACCTCATCTTTTATATCACATGTAGCGGCAAGCAAAGTTCTGCTATCCTTTCCTGATGTTACCGGCAACATTATTCTATACCTTGCAGCAATGCTCTCCATGTATCCTTTGATCATTTTAGCGGAAATGCTTGCGCATTCATCTACAGATATGGTCTCCTTTTGTTCCCTTGGCCAATACCTTACAGATCTGTATTCTGGCACATTGAAATAATGGTTGGGTAATACCTGCCGGATCTCATCATAGATGGTAGTATCTCCAATATTTGAGTTACTAAGTGTTAGAAATCTTTCTGACTTGTAATATTCAATTTTTGAAATATCCGTCGACGTTTTCAACCCAATCACTTTTGCAAGCAGATAGGGTTGAGAAGCACACCAGAACTCACTTTTCACTGTGCAATAGAAGATTTTTCTTGTTGCCGTTGCATCATGCGACAAATACAATGCATCATTCCTGAGATAGAATAGAACATATCTTCCTGTATAGCGCTCTGTATTCTTCAATAACTGATCAATGTCATTATCTGCAATATCCTTTAAAATATCTTGATTATCCTTTTTATTAAACTCATAATCAAACATGTCTCCCAGCAGAATAAGACGTAATTCACCCTCGGAATATTGGGTCACCTTTAGATCTACATGAGTATACAGCACCGAAGATCCGAATAGGTTGAGCGAGTTATAAAGAAACGGACAATCAATTGAATGGGGTACCAAAATATATTGGTTTCGAAATTTCAGTCTTTCGAGATTTTCCTGTTTCATGTAGAACTATTCTCTTTCAAAGTGCTAATATATAAAAGCTTACAGTTGGAGATTCAGATTTTCGTTGATATAGAGTGATGATAAATTGAATGCAGACCTTCTACGACATGCTCCCATGTATGGTTTCGGACC
>JBDLIU010000569.1:0-2515 GCA_039714715.1 Bacteroidota bacterium | reverse complement strand
TGAATTGATACACGGGCTGTATGACCCGCAATTAAGATGGCACAAGACATCAATAAATTGCGGATCAGCTGAAAAATTAAACTCTCCAAACCATTGCCCTGAAATAAGGTCATAATCGATATCTGAATAATAAACAAATAAAGTATCTCCTGACCAATTGCGGATATCCTTTCCTGTTGAAGCAGAATTTTTCCAGAAGATGCAGTTCATTATTACAGGCGAAGAACCAATATAGTCTGAGAAGTAACTTAAAGCACCTCCTCCTATACCAGCAGAGTTTTTAAAAAATGTATTATTTATAATCTCAGACCGATCATTACCCTCCTCGTGGTAAATACATGTAGCCCCACCAGAAGAATATCCATCATTTCCAATAAAAACATTATTGGTAAGCCTAAGGTTATAACAATTTTTTTCATAAAACCCGCCCCCATTATTGGAACTGTTATTAAGAAAATGATTTCTATCGATTTCTACAGGATAATCGTATGCATCATCAATGTTAAGCCCTCCTCCATAACCTATCGTAGTTTGTAGGCCAACATTATATGAGAATACATTTTGAGATACCAAAATTGGTCCTTGTGGATGCCAGCAAAAAACCCCAGCCCCACCTGTAATGTCCTTATTATTGGAAACAATATTTCCGGTCATTTTTAAAAGATAAGCACTCCGTGAATACAATCCTCCTCCATAACTGTCACCATTTCCTTCAAGTGAATTATCCCGAATGATATTGTTTCGAATGATGATATAATTATTGCTGCAAAAAACTCCTCCTCCTAATGCAAAATTACTTGAAGATACTGTATTATCTATGATCTTATTGTGAAGAATTTTAGCGCTACTATAACTACAAAATATACCTCCGCCAGCTCGGGAAGTGGCCCATATAGGAGTGCCGTTCCCTTCGGTTATTGTAAAACCGCATATCACTGATGTAGTATCCTCACCCGAATTAAATGTTACAACCGATGCTGAATCCGGATTAGCCGGCTGACTGCCATCTATTACTGTATAATTAATATGGTTAGTGTCTCCACTCATTATGTAATTGCTGGCTACAGTTATAGCCTTTCCTTTGAAATTTATGTTTTCGTCATAAATCCCTGGAGCTACCAGCACTGTATCACCTGTATGAGCAGCTGAAATACCTTCCTGGATCGTTTGATAATCCCCGGGTACATTTATTACCTGTCCAATTGTTATGGAACTCATGGTAATTGCTATTAACATAAAATAAAATTTTGTTTTCATAGTTACCTCCTGTTAATTAAATTGATATCGAATGTATCAATACAAATTTATGTCTCAGAGGAGGGCAAATGCTAACATTTATCATACATTCCTTAACACAAATAATACAATAATAGCATTGTATATCACTGGATTGTTATCAGATAGCAGAAATTGAATGGATTCAGGAGTTTCAGGAATTGTACTCAGAAGGCAAGACCCCAAATTGCTCCTGGAAACATTTTGAGAAATATGATAAATTATTAAATCCTACTTCAAACGCAATTTCAGTTACGTTCCCTTGTTTTGCCTTCAATAAAACAGCAGCCCGGTTTAACCTGATTGACCGGATCAATCCACTGGCTGGCATTCCCAACAGAGATTTAAGTTTCCTGTAGAGTTGGGTATTGCTCATTAAAAGCTCCTGCTGTAAGACTTCTGTAGTAAAACTTTCATTATTCAGGTTAGTATTAATGATGTCTATGACTTTTGTAAGGAATTTTTGATCAGTAGAATTTAATTCACCGTCCGGTAGGTCTAAAATCTCTTTCATCCCCAATTTCAATGCATTCCTGCCAAACCATTCCTGCAATTTTTTTCTTTGATGAATAAGGTTGTTTATCCTGACCAGTAGTTCCTGCTGATCAAAAGGTTTGGTTAGAAAATCATCCGCACCAGTTTCAAGGCCTTCAAGCCTGTCTTCCAGGGATGCTTTGGCGGTTAGCAGGATTACTGGGATATGGCTGGTTCGTTCATCAGTTTTTAATTTCTGGCAAAGTTCTATTCCATCCATTTCCGGCATCATCACATCGCTGATGATCAGGTCGGGTACTTTTTCAACTGCTTTTTCATAGCCCTGTTTTCCGTTTTCAGCTTCTGTCAGCCTGAATTCATCTGACATACTTGTGTGGATGTAATGGGGCATGTCGGCGTTGTCTTCTACCAGCGGGATTAGCGGCCTGGTTTCCTGGTCCTGATTATGCGATTCAGATGCTGGATACTGAATACTGGATTCTAGATCCTGCATGCTGGGGTTTGGTTGAAGTATCTCATCGTCCTGAGCCTTGAGGTCTGAGTCCGGTGCTATTTCTTCTGGCTTAAGGTGTGCCTTTCCTACGGGAAGGGAAACAGTAAAAGTGGTGCTTTTGCTAACTTTTGATTCAACAGTAATGCTTCCATGTTGTAATTCGACCAACTCTTTTGTCAAAGCCAGACCTATACCGGTGCCTTCCTGGTAACTTTTATTATCATTGCCGGCCTGGTAAAAGCGGTCAAAGAT
>JBDLIU010000568.1:0-2522 GCA_039714715.1 Bacteroidota bacterium | reverse complement strand
AATATTTACAATCAAAGTGAGTATATCTTATAAAACGAATATCAAGCAATGGGCCGAAGAAGACAGACCAAGGGAAAAGCTTCTGCTTAAAGGTAAGTCTACACTCAGCAATGCCGAACTCCTGGGTATCCTCATTGGTTCTGGCACAAAAGAGTTAACAGCAATAGATCTGGCGAAGGCAATCCTGGATGAGTATCAACATGACCTCAATAAAATTGCCCGACTTAGTGTACAGGATCTCACGAAATTCAAAGGAATTGGTGAAGCAAAGGCAATCAATATAGTAAGTGCCCTGGAACTTGGCAGAAGGCGTAAAACAGAAGAGACAAAAGCTGAAAGGATAACAAGTTCTGCAGATGTTTATGAAAATATGAAAGCAGAAATGTCTGACTTGCAGCATGAAGAGTTTTGGTTACTATTACTCAACAAGGCCAATAAAATTATCAAAAAACAACCAATCAGTCAGGGAGGTATCTCAGGCACTGTTGCAGATCCTAAGATGATATTCAATTATGCACTTAACCACCTGGCCAGCAGTATAATTCTTGTCCATAATCACCCTTCAGGCAACACTAAACCCAGTGAAGCAGACAAACGACTAACGCGACAGATGGTTGAAGCCGGTAAACTACTGGAAATTTCAGTTCTGGATCATATAATTTATACCGATAACGGTTATTTTAGTTTTGCAGATGAAAATCTGATGAACTGATTAATTATGAACCGGACTACAAGAACCATATCTAAAATTAACCTCGGGCTAATAATTCTTCTTGCACTTGCTGAATTCTCCTGTGACAAGGTTGATGATTATTCAAAAAACATTCAAACCTATAGAACTGAAAAGGATATCTGGCTTAGCAATGATTTTGAATCACCATTCCTGAAAACAAACACACCCTTCAACCGGTTAACGTATTTTGAAATCAACAAGAATTTCAAAATAGAAGCAGACATATTAAAAAATCCTGAAGATGACAGCCTTAGGTTAGTAACCAACCTGGGAGAAACAAGAACCTATTTTATATATGGACTGGCGCAATTCAAAATTGATAATGAAGGGCACAGCCTGGTTTTACTGGATGATGGCAACAATAATCTTTTTGTTCCTTTTGCAGATGAAACAAGTGGAGAATCAACTTATGGAGGGGGGCGATATATTGAAACAAAAATTCCATCCGGAAACACCATTACATTAGACTTTAACATGGCTTTCAATCCATATTGCGCTTATGTTGATGGTTATAGTTGCCCGCTACCACCAAAATCTAATGTTATCAAAGTAGCTATCGAAGCCGGAGAGAAAAATTATACGCCTTGATTTTTTGTAATTAACGCACCAACTAGATTCCATGAATCTAGTATAATGATTACTTTTGCAGACTTCGGATAAAGGCAAAGTTTTTAACATATTTTAATTAAATGAAGATTTCATTCAACTGGTTAAAAGAATACATAAACATTACTGATACACCACAGCAAGTAGCTGAAATATTGACTGCCACTGGGCTGGAAGTAGAGGGATTGGAGAAAGCAGAGGCTATAAAAGGCGGATTAAAAGGTATTGTAATAGGAAAAGTTCTTACCAGTGAACAGCATCCTAATGCAGATAAATTAAAAGTTACCACTGTAGATATAGGTCAGGGAGAACCTTCGAAAATTGTTTGCGGGGCTCCTAATGTGGAAGCAGGACAAACAGTTGTCGTGGCAACAGTTGGAAGTACACTTTACCCTTCTGCAGGAGGAGAATTCAAGATAAAGAAAGCAAAAATACGCGGTGAGGTGTCGGAAGGTATGATTTGCGCTGAAGATGAAATAGGTATTGGTACCAGCCACGATGGTATCATGGTGCTGGAATCTAACCTTACAACAGGGTCACCGGCATCAGATTATTTCAAAAATGATGATGATTACCTGATAGAAATAGGCCTTACACCTAACAGGGCAGATGCCACATCTCATATTGGTGTAGCCCGGGACCTTCGAGCTATTTATCACGAACCTGTAAACTGGCCATCGGTTGACGACTTTAAAACTGATAACCACAAACTACCCATCGAGGTAATTGTTGAAAATACAAAAGCTTGTCCCAGGTATTCCGGAGTAAGTATTACAGGACTTAAAATTGGTGATTCACCTGAATGGCTACAGAAAAAGCTGAAATCAATCGGGTTGAATCCTATTAACAACCTGGTGGATATTACCAATTTTGTATTGCACGAAACAGGACAACCTCTACATGCATTTGATGCTGACAAGATAAAAGGAAACAAGGTAGTTGTAAAAACTATGCCGGATAAAACTGCATTTGTAACACTGGAGGAAGAAGAGCGAAAACTTAGTGCTAATGACTTAATGATATGCAATGAGTCGGAAGGAATGTGTATTGCCGGTGTACTTGGTGGCATTGAGTCAGGCGTATCCGATACCACTACAGATATATTCCTTGAATCAGCCTATTTCTCGCCGGATTATATCAGGAAAACAGCTCAACAACATCAAATAAAGACTGATGCTTCTTT
>JBDLIU010000567.1:0-2523 GCA_039714715.1 Bacteroidota bacterium | reverse complement strand
GCCATCGAGAAGGTAGATGTAGCAAGGATTATTGCTGCAGCGAATAAGGCGGAGCCATCGTTAACGAGGCTTTTTAGTGAGTTGATAAAAAGTATCTAAATATTCCTTTTAATGAACTTGGTTTTAATTATTCTCAATTAAGTTTCTTAACTGTCAATTTACTTTTCTTTGCACGCCCAAAGAAAAGTAACAAAAGAAAAGGCACCACGAATAATGTTGCATAATCCATTGTTGCTAGTTATGTTCTTTTTTGAGTGGTTTCACAAGATATTCTAATTCCATAGGATTAGTCTGTAACGGATTATGCAACCGCACTATTCGTGGACATCCACCCACTAAAAGCAAACATAAATTTACTGTGCAACAATTCTCCACTTAATGGTTTTCTTTATAAGTACGGAGAAGTTTTAAGAATGTAGAAATTAAAAAGCGTCATCTTTAGAACAATCAAAGTGGATAACAGAAATCTAGTTATGAAAATCAAGTCTCATCTACATTTTAACAACATGTTATCTTACATTTGGAAAATAATTTTAAAGAACTGCGTTAACGAGTTAAGTATCTTTGACAAAACCAGAGAGGTCGGTAATAGTATATGTCGATAGAAGTTAAAAATCTTACGAAACAATTTGGACAGCAGAAAGCTGTAAATGACCTTTCTTTCATCGTTGAGAAGAATGAAATTGTGGGTTTCCTTGGCCCGAACGGGGCCGGTAAATCGACAACCCTGAAAATAGCAACAGGGTATGTCTCTCCTACTGAAGGTCAAATCGAAATTGCAGGAATAGATGTTCAGCAAAATCCTATTGAGGTCAAAAAAAAGATTGGTTACCTGCCTGAACATAATCCACTTTACCTGGACATGTATGTGCATGAATACCTTCGTTTTTCAGGCAAGTTCTATGGTCTAAAAGGAAATGACCTCAAAGAAAAGACAAAAGCTGTTATAGAAATGTGTCAGCTTGCTCCGGAACAAAACAAAAAAATCGGACAGCTATCCAAAGGCTACCGACAACGGGTAGGCCTGGCCCAGGCACTGCTTCATGAGCCGGAAGTACTCATTCTCGATGAGCCCACAACCGGCCTTGACCCGAACCAGATCGTAGAAGTCAGGGATCTGATCAAAACCATAAGCAAGGATAGAACTGTTCTTTTCTCAACACATATCATGCAAGAGGTGCAGGCTATCTGCGACAGAGTGATCATTATTAACAACGGGAAGCTGGTGGCTGACGATTCGTTATCCAATATTCTGGGAAATAATGATCAACAAACATTAGAGATAGAATTTGAAAGCTCAGTTGATACTGAGATCCTTCAGAACTTTGAGAATGTAGTTGAAGTTATTGAACAAGGTGACCATATTTACAGCCTGACAATAAATAGCAAAGGGGATGTTCGATCATCGGTCATGAAGCAAATAGCAGAAAATAACCTTCCTTTAATTGGCATCAAGGTAAAAGAAACTTCCATGGAAGAAGTATTCAGCTCACTCACCAAAAACAAAAAAGATGATTAACGTTTTTTGGAAAGAATTAAGTGAGTATCTAAGCTCTTTCATTGCCTACATAGTTATTGGTGTGTTTTTATTGGCACTAGGATTACTTATGTGGATCTTCCCTGAAACCAATGTGCTGGATTATGGTTATGCAGATATGAGCACCCTTTTTACCATGGGACCTTTTGTGCTTATGTTCCTGATCCCTGCTGTAACCATGAAAATGTTCTCTGAAGAGTTAAAAACAGGCAGTTTTGAGATATTATCAGCTAAGCCGGTTTCTATGTTTGATATCGTTTTAGGGAAATTTATGGCCAGCTGGTTAATCTCAATCATAGCCATTGTGCCAACACTTATTTATTTCTATAGCATTTATCAACTGGCTAATCCTAAAGGAAATATCGATATTGCCGGTATCACGGGATCCTATATTGGTCTGATCTTGCTGGCTTCTTCGTTTACTGCCATCGGTCTTCTGGCATCTTCTCTCACAAGAAACCAGGTGGTTTCATTTGTGATGGCTACTTTCCTTTCGTTTATCCTGTTCACCGGGATCAACTCCATGGCCAATATCAATGTATGGTCAGAAGTTTCAACGATATTAAGTGACTTAAGTATTGAGCAACATTATACCGCCCTTAGCAAAGGGGTTATAGATTCAAGAGATGTGATTTATATGATCAGTCTTGATGCCTTGATCTTGTTTTTTACTATTCTAATTCTAAGGTGGCAAAGATGAAGTGGTTAAATAGTAAAAAAACGGAAATAATCCTGATGGTGCTGATTGCCATTGCCGGCTTTGTGTTTATCAACCAATTAGCTGACCGGTTTTTCTTCCGACTTGATCTGACAGAAGAAAAGAGATTCTCGATCACAGATGCCACGAAAAACCAGCTAAGTGAGCTTGAAGATATGGTTACCATAGAAGTTTATCTTGCAGGAGAGCTACCCTCAGGATTTAAGCGGTTTCAGCAATCATTGCTGGAAACACTGGAGGAATTTAATGTTTACTCAGAAGGAAAAGT
>JBDLIU010000566.1:0-2529 GCA_039714715.1 Bacteroidota bacterium | reverse complement strand
ATCTATGTGGTCTACAGGAATGCTTCGTGTATCAATGGCTATTGGTAACTGGTTGCCATTTGCCTTTATACTAATACTAGGTGTTTTCTTCCTGGCTAATCATGACCTGTTCCACTGGACACATGAGTATCTATATGATAAGAATGATCCTCGATATGATGCTATAATCGATGGAAAGAGTGCTTATCTTGATTTCTGGTTCTTTGTTGGAAGAATGGTAGTGTTTTTGGGAGCTTGGTATTTATTCTTTTTATACATGAAGAAAAACGCTCTGGCAGAAGACCTTGAAGGTGGTGTTCAGCGATGGAAAAAGATCAGAAGTGCATCGGCCTGGTTCCTTGTATTCTTTGCTGTTTCATCATCAATGTCAGCCTGGGACTGGATAATGTCGATAGACACGCACTGGTTCAGCACCTTGTTTGGCTGGTATGTATTCTCCAGCTGGTGGGTAGCAGGTTTATCATTTATTACATTCGTGATAATCATTTTAAAAGAGCAAGGATACCTTTCAATTATTGACTCAAATCATTTGCACGACCTTGGTAAATTTATCTTTGGATTTAGCATTTTCTGGACATACCTGTGGTTCTCGCAGTACTTGTTAATTTACTATGCTAATATTCCTGAAGAGTCGGTATACTTTGTACAACGATTAACGACACCTCAATATCAATCAGTATTTTATATTAACCTGATCGTAAACTTTGTGTTCCCATTCCTCGCTTTAATGAGCAGGGATTCGAAACGCCAGATGGCAATCTTAAAGATTGTTACGGTTGTATTAATGCTGGGTCACTGGATTGATTTCTACCTGATGATTACACCGGGTGTAATGAAGTTTGATGGTGGATTTGGTATGATGGAAATAGGATCAGCAATGATCTTCATGGCACTGTTTTTCTGGGTCGTGTTAAGCAACCTGGCCAAACATCCACTGATTGCCAAGAATCACCCAACACTGGAGGAGAGTTTACATCATCATATATAACCCGCATTATTCATCCTGATCTATCGCGGTTGCATAATTACGGGGCTCCCTTGTTTATTGGGATTACTTAAAGCGCGGGGGACGTCCACGAGTAGTGCGGTCCATTTGAAGCTTATAACAAGGATATTATGAAAAGTGCTCTCTAGTGAACCAAGTGATCGAAAGAATGGATTTTTCTGCGTTGAAAATGGACATTACTCGTGGCGCCGTTTCTTTTGCTTCGTTTTCTTTAGGCGTGTAAAGAAAATGAAGAATTGGCTTGCAACCCCCGGAAATGCTTGATATTGACCAATATTGAGGTTCAAAGCATCTAAAAAATAATTATTAAACAGTATAAATAGTCTATTATGAAGGGCTTTAAGACTATTTTGAATTATCAAGGCCCTAATATTAGATATAAAGATTTTCTAGTAAAGGAATAGCCTGGCAAAATCGTAGCTTCTACCAAGTTTGTCAGGCTTTTTTATGCTGATTATACTTGCTTTGTGTGCAGCCATTTCTATTTCCTATATCTTTTTAGCGATATAGAATCCGTAACTATAATAGTCTTTGTACTTTTTGTAAGTCTTTATTTCTTCTTTTTCTAATTCAACGATATTTTTAGCCAATTCAGAATTCTTATACTTTTCAATAAAATCTGGAAGCCTATTTTCTAGAGGTTCGTAATAATTATTGATCCAACAATATTGTGGTAAAATAAAATGTGCAACTGGAGAATATCCGTTGCTCTCTAATATTCTGATTTTGTTTGATGCTGTGTCTATCTGTGGATATTCTTTATTCCAATATTCTTCAACTTCTTTTGGCCTTGAATCTGTAATCCAGGATATTTCGCTCACAGCTAGAAATCCGCCAGGTTTCAAATAACTTCTCCATTTTTTTATTCCAGCTTCAAAACCCATATTGTAAATAGCCCCTTCTGACCAAATGATGTCAAACTCTTCATTGTCGAAAGGCAGATTGTCCATTGACTCTTTAAGGGTTGTTATTTTATTGCCTAAACCTAAATTTTCTGCTTTACCCATCAATTTCTTAAGGAATTCAGGGAATAAATCCACTGCGATAATCTGTCCATTTGTATTCTGAGCAAGCAGGATGGTCTGAGCACCGGAACCACATCCTATGTCCGCTATTTTTAAGGGTTCATTTTTATCAATGCCAATTAAATTCAAGGCTTTCAATGTTTCGAATGAACTACCAGGTCCTTGTCGTTCTGCGTCTTTATGAAGTTCTATTAATAGTTCTAATTCTGTCATTTTGTATTACGTTTTCTTTTGATTATACACAAGAGAAATGGACCCCAGTACGAATAGGCGGTCATTTTAATGCCACGTCTACTATGCCAGTAGCTCCTACACATTAGTTGTTTTATATTAATTTAGAGTATTAATTCCTCTTTTAATTCAAAATGTTCTGCTGTTTCATCATACCTTTTTAATACGTGCTGAGCATTTTCAGGGATATACGCTTTTTCATAATTTTCACCTGCAAAAGTTTTCACAGAATCAATTGAATTAAATTGAAGGATCAGAAAGAACTCT
>JBDLIU010000565.1:0-2547 GCA_039714715.1 Bacteroidota bacterium | reverse complement strand
CCTCCATTTCGAGGATTCCACATTGATCAGTTTAGACAGGTTGAACTTTTGGGGACTCACTAAGTGATACCAGTCGTGGTGCCTGCATTAAAAAAATTGAAATCCAAACACAGACAGTAAAGTAGGCCGAGTGCCAAAATAGAAACCCTATACCCCAGTCGCTGTATTCTTTAGATTCATTAACTATCGTAAAGGCGTCCGCCACCGCACTGATACCAGTCCTGATAACCGGAAGTCCGGTGTTCATTTGATCAAATGCTCCCACCCAGCTTTCGAACGGCAAATGATATAACAAGCCATAGCTGCAATAAAGCACGATCCAGGTTACATTTAGTATCGTGAATCTTTTCAACATTTTTAGACGCCCGGTCAACACAACATCCTGCATTGCAACGACTCGGCGAAGTTGATGAATTGCAAGTGGGAGTACAGCCAGGAAGCCAAATGTCCATAATGTTTCTTCGATAGCAAACAACATTTTATTCCTAGTAATTAAACCGCCTGTGGCAAAGAACTGAGCAAAAAATATTGAAATCATTAAGATATACGGACTCTTTGTCATCATAAATGAACTGAACCTGTTATCATGATCAGTATTTTCAGCGACCATATCCCTATTTACCCTTAACATTGCCAAAGCAAATAGTCCGCTGAATGAAAGTTCCGCTGCCATGGCCAGTATTCTGATCAACAAGGCGCTGTTGGCTATGCTGTCAAACCAGGCCATTTGAGTGATGTACCGTGATACAAAAATGGCACGATACGCGCCAACCAGAGTAAAGATAACCCCCATGATTCTCATACGTTTACGATATATAGAATCATGGCCACCCTTTGGGTATATGGACCGTTTGTACACCATGGCTAAAACCAAAATGTTTATTGCATTAATAGCTACGATCACTGACCACCAGGGCCACGCCCAATCTGTGTAAGAATCACTCATCTCTATGTGTTGTTGAATTTTCCAGGATCAAAGACATGAATATAGATTAATTCTGTAAAACTTAACTTTTTGACTATTCAATAAATTGATCCGATACTTTTGCCAAATGAATAACGGATTCTCCTTTGTTTACAACTGGAGAAAGGTATATGGAGACAATAATCCCGGAATAGGGAGCTGTAAATTGTTCTATTCTGTTTCCCCAGTAATCAGTCGTATAACCCAGTAGGGAGCCTTTCGTTACATAATGCCCTTTCTCAAATAAAGAGTAAAATATGCCATTATTATCGCTTTTTATTGATTCTTCATCGAGCAAATAAATGGGATTATCGACAACAAAAGTATTGCCTTCCAACATTCCCAATGTCTTCATTACATTCATAATCCCTTTCTCTGCAAAATCAAGAATGGAAGGATCAACCTCACCTCTATCTCCAAACTCAACAACAATAGCTGGCACTCCCTGTCTCATAGCCTCATATTCAGAATATTGAGATGGAAGCGAATCCGGTATTGAATTAAAATCATAAGGGATTAAGTACCTGTTACCCATCGCATGAGCCATCATTCTTGACTTCCTACAAACATCGGCATCTGGGCAACCGTAGTAGAAATACAAGAAATTCAACAGGCTTTCATTGAATTCACCACCATGTAAATCGATATAGTAGTCACTTTTGGTAATTATCTCGTTAGTAAGTGTAAATGCAAGTCGCTCTGAAAAAGTACCATCTGCTTTTCCTGGATATACCCTGTTCAGGTTCTTGAAATCAATTGGATTATTGTAAACACCCCTACCCTGGAAAGAGGGAATATTAGCTACATGCACCATAATTAAAATCCCTGATAGATCTTCTGGCTTTATCTTATGCATGATCAGTTGCAATGTAATAACAGGAACATATTCCGTTCCGTGAATTCCGGCATTTAAAGTTAAGACCGGTCCTGGCTTTTCGCCATATATTACAGTAATGGGTATAAATGAACCTTTATCAATACCCTCTTCAACTATAAGCTTTCCGGTAACCTTTTCCCCCGGATTTGCTTGTATCGATCCTATTGAAAAAACTTTCTTATCCTGTGCATTTATAACAACTGAAGAAAGCACGAGAAATACAATGATTATACGTTTCATGATTGATGAGAATTTTGATGATTCTATGCAAGTTAGGGAATTAGAAAACACAAGTCAAATCACTAAAGATTAGATACTTATTCCTTTGGATTGTCCCTGACATGTCCCTGTCTGATATTAATCCCATCGCAACTCAAACGCATCAATCTAGTTACTCCCGCATCATCTCATGTTTCCCGCAGATGAAACCTGAACGAAAAGCTATTGAGCTAACCGATGATGAAAAGATGGTTCTGAACCTTCTGAAAGAGAACTCGCCCATTGATTTGAATGAGTTAAAAGGCCAGACCGGGCTCAGCAACAAGAAGTGGGACAAAGCCATCAAAGGACTCACCAAAAACAAACTTGCCAGGGTGGAGAAAACCGGTGCAGGGTTGTTGGTTTCGGTGGTGTAACTTTCATAAATATCAATGAGGCCTCCACCTTCCGGTTGGGGCTTTTTTTGTCACATGGTTGTCACTGAGCC
>JBDLIU010000564.1:0-2592 GCA_039714715.1 Bacteroidota bacterium | reverse complement strand
GGAGAAATTATTGAAGAGAATCCGTTTAAGCTTGAAAAGAGAGAGTATCCTGTAGATTATGGATTCCCTATAAGAAAAGAATACAACTTCAATTTCAAACTTCCTGAAGGATATGTAATAGAAGAAACACCAGCACCGGAGTCTCTTTCTATGAAGGGCGATGCCGCTACTTTTTCTTATGATATTTCAAAGGAGAACCCTGGAGAGCTGATTGTTAAGGCTGATTTTAGTATAAACAAGACAATGTTTGTACAGACAGAGTATTCTGAACTTAAGGCATTTTATAATGCTATGTTGAAAAAGTGCACAGAACAAGTTGTATTAAAAAAGTCTAGCGGACAATGAGAAAGCTGATTGTCTTCTATTTATTCATTACAACTACCAGCCTCAGCCTGGCGCAAGATATTGTAATTGGTAAAATTGGGGAGGAGTTCATAAAAGATGCCAATGTTGTAGTACGCAAATCTGTTAAGGAGTTTAAAGTTGTTAATCAAGGAAAAGCTATTGAGACTAACCATCTACAGTTAACCATTCTGAATGAATATGGAAAGCGTGAAGCCGAGCAATATATTTATTATAGCGATTTGGTTAAGCTTAACAATTATAGTGGAAAGATATATGATCAATTTGGCAATAAAGTAAAAAAGATAAAAGAGAAAGATATCCGGGATGTTAGTGCATCGGGTAGTGATATGTATTCAGACGCCAGATATAAGATTCTTGATTTCACCTATCCTTCCTATCCCTATACGATTGTGCTTGATTATGAAGTAGTGCGTGATGGTTTAATGTATTACCCTCGATGGATTCCACAGGATGATAGAAAGGCTTCGGTTGAGTATGCCAAATTTATTGTTCATGTACCGGAGGAGCTTGATTTAAACTATTATGAATCGAAAGTGGAGGGTTCAAAATCAAAGGCTGATGGAATGTTAACATATGAGTGGGAGGTATCTAACCTCTATGCTTTTAATAGTGAACCTTATAGCACAGCATTTAGAGACTTTATTCCATACGTGTATATTACTCCTAAAAATTTTGAAATGGAAGGGGGAAAGGGCTCCATGAGTACCTGGAAGTCTATTGGTGAGTGGAGTTGGTTGTTAGGAGAAGGTAGGGAGATATTACCTGAAGGAGCAAAGCAGGAAATCAACAATAAATTAAAAGGGGTTACCGATAAACGTGATAAGGCAAAAGCGATTTATGATTATGTGCAAAATACAACGCGCTATGTAAGTGTTCAGTTAGGTATTGGTGGCTGGCAACCTTTTGATGCAACTTATGTTTATGAGAACGGGTATGGAGATTGTAAGGCATTAACAAATTATACTTATGCATTAATGAAACATGCAGGCATTGAATCATATTACACTTTAGTTAATGCAGGGAGAACGCCTGATATATTAACAGATTTTCCTAATGCTTTTTTCAATCATGCAATTTTAACGGTTCCATTTGAGGAAGATACTGTTTGGTTAGAATGTACAAGCCAGACAAACCCTTTTGGTTACACAGGAACATTTACTTCTGATAGACATGTTTTATTGGTTACAGAAGAGGGGGGCAAGTTGGTAAAGACACATACTTATACAGAAGATGAAAGTTTACTCATTAGAAAAGCAACTGTACAACTTACTAAAAGCGGGAATGCCATTGTCAAATCAGAGACAGATTATTCTGGTATCCAGTATGATAATGTGGATAGGCAACTATATGAATCTCCTGAAGAGCAGAAAAAGTGGTTGCTGAAAAAAATGGATCTGGGAGAATTAAAAATAACCGAATTTCAATATAAAGAAGAAGAGGGAATTGTGCCTCGTATAACAGAGAATTTAGAACTGGAAGTAAAAAATTATGCATCACTTACTGGTGATAGAATATTCTTTAATGTAAACCCATTAAACAAGCATGAAGTTTTACTGAAAAAGGTTAAAGACCGAAAAACAGAAGTGCAGTTTAAACTCGCATTTACAGACATAGATTCGATTCATTTTATATTACCAGATGGTTATCATGTTGAACATCTGCCTGAATCCAGGAATATTAAAACTCAATTTGGGGAGTACTCGACCCAATATGAATTGAGTGAGCAAGGCATCTTATATGTAAGAAAATGGGTTATGTGGAATGGCACCTACCCTGCTGAGTCTTATGAGGCGTATCGTAAAATGCTAAAAGATGTTGCAAAAGAAGACAAAACGAAAGTAGTGCTGGTAGGGTCAACATAATAATTGATGCAATATTTTCATATTTATTAAAATGGTGAAATTACAGTATTTAATACTTGCAATAAGTTTTACTTTACTAGTTTCATGTAATCCAAAGGTTTCAACTAGTATTACTAAAAGCTATCCGGTTCTGGATTATAGACAGGAAGTAGTCGTTCTTGGGTTAAATGATGAAGAGCCAGATAGTGTTGAAGTGCTTGGCCAGGTTCAAATAGGTGATACTGGGTTTAGCACAAATTGTGATTATGAAGTAGTAATCAATGAGGCAAAATATGCAGCAAGAAAGATAGGAGGAAATGCCATTAAAATTATTGACCATCGTCCTCCCTCAATGGCAAGCTCTTGTCACAGGATTGTTGCAAAG
>JBDLIU010000563.1:0-2592 GCA_039714715.1 Bacteroidota bacterium | reverse complement strand
AGATTTTCAGCAAGCGATTATGCAAATGAAATTGCCGAAACTATCTGCCGGAAGCTCGAAAACGAACAGAAGAATATGGAAGTTCAAACGCTCTATCAAGAAGCCATAAAATTTGCCACATCTAAACATCAGGATCAAGGACAAAAGGTTAAGGGGACAGAATTGCCATATGTGGTTCATTTAAGTAATGTTGCCATGGAAGTCTTAGTGGCCGCTTTACATACCAGGGATTTCGATCTGATTTATGCAATTCAGGTTGCTCTGCTACATGATACTATTGAAGATACCGAAACCACATTTGATGAGATAAAAGAAAATTTCGGTGAAGATATTGCGATTGCTGTCCTGGCATTATCTAAAAATGAGAAACTACCAAAAGACAAACAAGTTCCGGATAGTCTTACCCGAATTAAAAAACTTCAGAAAGAGGTATGGGCAGTAAAACTTGCTGACAGGATAACTAACCTTCAACCAGCACCAGCTAACTGGACAGTTAATAAGAGAATTGAATATTTAAAAGAATCTCAAATTATACTGGATGAATTGAGAGATGGCAATCAATATCTTGCCAAACGTCTTGAAGCAAAAATCCCTGAATATCGCAACCAAAATAAAAGGTATTTACTTGATGGCTTTTAATTGATAAAGTCTGGAAAACCTCGAATCATCTCATATTCACCAAACCTTCCACCGTACATGGTCGATCTTACTGCAGGTATGGTAAGCCCACTCAGCATAGATAAGCTGAATTTTCAAGACAGGTTCGGGAGTCCTTGTGTCCTGAACCTTTCTAAATACGGGTAAGATGCTTTTGTAATTCAGCAATATCTAAGCAACTTCAAATCAGCCGTAATTCTGTTTATCAATATCTTCAGCAACCTTTGTGTGTTATTATCGTATGTAGAATCATGTAAATTGGTTTTATTATGCAGTCATCACCCCAATGATAGAAAGAGTTGAAGTTGATTTTAGTGCTGAGGGAAAGGAACAACTTAAACGAGAAATAAGCAATAACAAGGAAATTCTCAACATCCGATTCAAAGGAAGGACAGTAATCCTGTTAGTTCTCATTGAAGTGTTACTCCTTTTCATAATCTATTTCACAGAGGATTATGGCTTTTCAGCAATCTTCAAGTTCCTATTGATCGTCCCTATATGGATGATCATCATGATCACTTTTTTGCATTATCAGAAAAGAAGACCAGCAAAACGTATTTTCAATCTTTATAGTCATTATCTGCGACAGGGAAAGTATCAAGCAATAAAAGTAGAATCCGATAGTTGTGAGTATTACTCTGATGATCTTTTTGATTATTTCCTTTTCAATGTCAGGCCAAAACAGTTTGTTCTTCTTAGGCAGCAGGATTTCGAGTTTGATACTGAGAAATTTCCGAATAATTGTTTTGTGATTCCTCCAAATGAACTGCTTGATGTTATTGGAAACAAAATCCATGTTGAGGGAAACAAGATTATCCCGTCAAAGAGCACGAATAGCAGAATGCCAAGATTGGCTTCTGCTGCGGAAGTATTGGGAAAGGGATAGGTTCTAATTCAAGATCGGTATTGGTGATGATCATGACTTAATAGAAGTGGAATGAAAGGAAAGAAAAACAACATACTTTCTTTTTTTATAGGGGCGGTAATCTCTCTGATAATTGTTATCGCAGTCCTTGCTGTAAGGATGTACTTGTACATGTTAACTATTGGTTTTGAACCCATACAGGATGTAGATGATTATTTGCGATTCTACATTATTCCTGCCATAATGATTGTTGCGGTCTTGGGGGTGTATCGCCTATTCAAGAAGCGAAAGAGATTCACTTCCTATGGGATACTTGTTAGTTTGCTACCAATCCTATTCATCGTATATCTCAATGCTGTTGATTTAGTCTCATATCTCAAACCAGTCCACTTTTCTGAAGAGTTATGGAACTCATCAGTTGACAAGCCTTATACCGATGCAAGAGCATTGATCGAGAATGATCTTTTAGTAGGGAAAACAAGAGCGGAAGTAATTGATATATTGGGGGAGAATTACAACCAAACACATACAAATGATACAATCATAGTTTACCGACTTGAAATCGCACGATTTGCATATTTAAGAATTGATATTGGCAAGAATGATACAGTTCAGAATGTTGGATTTTGGTATCACGATTAATTAGGAAAGATGAAGAAGTACACACTATTAGCACTATTTATTGTCATTAGTACTATCAACCTTTTTGGACAAGATACAACCTACTTTGATTCGAAGTGGAAAGAATCGAATAGAGAAGAGTCTTATTACTACCGAGTTGATGTTAAGGAGGGTGGCCTATTCACAAGGACTGATTTTTATATCGAGAATGATCAGATTCAAATGCAAGGCAACTATGAGTCACTTGACCCTGAGATCAAGACAGGTCATTTCGTCTACTACCATTCAAACGGACAGTTGAAGCATGTGGGTGATTATAAAAATAATAAAGAGATTGGAGAGCATCTCTGGTATTATGACAATGGACAAACGGAAGCGATAGAGACCTATGAGTACGGGGTGCTGAATGGTAGATATTTGGAATTCAGTAGGGACGGGAATACAACTTC
>JBDLIU010000562.1:0-2597 GCA_039714715.1 Bacteroidota bacterium | reverse complement strand
CTGCAGTAGCTGGTGTTGCCGCCTTAGTTCGTTCATATTACCCTGACCTAACAGCCAATCAAGTTAAGAATATTATCATCGAATCAGGTGTCCAATATAGTGGTGAAGTAATAGTTCCTGGAGAGGATGGAGCAAAAAAGAGCTTCCTAGAACTATCAAAAAAAGGAAGATTACTTAATGCTTATAATGCACTGTTACTAGCAGACAGAATTTCAAAAAGCAATAAATAAAATTTTATTATAGTAACTTTAAACCTGCTTTTCTTAAAAAGCAGGTTTTTTTATGGAATATAAATTTAAGAGCATACTAGAAAAATTTCAAAGAAATAAGGTCTGGAGTTTTCATTTTAAGATTCCAGAATCAATTGCTCTTGAAATACTCAAAAATACTAAAAGGGTTATTTGCACAATTAATCATGAAACAACCTATCAATGTGGTTTGTTGTCAGCCGGTGAATTGGGATATTTTATTAATGTCAATGCTATAATCAGAAAGAAGGCAGGTCTTTCTTTACATGATGATGCGCAGTTAAGCATTAGGAGCGATAGTAGCAAATATGGCCTACCCGTACCTGAAGTTTTTCAAGAATTTCTAAAACAAGATGTAGTATTTGAAAGATACTTTCATAGTTTACCCAAAGGGAAGCAGCGCTCGTTAATACACAAGATAGGAACTTATAAAAGTGAACACAAACAATTGGAAAAAACAATGATCATCAGAGATTATTTAATACAAGTGGAAGGGAATTTAGACTTTAAAGAATTGCAGGAAGCTTTTAAAAAAAATAGGTACAATTAAAAACGCCCTACTGAATAGTAAGGCGTTCTAAAATATCATTTGATAAACAATTCTAATCAGCTAGAATTATTATCTTATTATTATTCATTTCAATTGTTCCTGAGTTTATTGATAATTGGTATTCGTCACCATCTTTGACAAACTTATCTGCATATTCCTTATCAATATTGATTGATTCTCCTTTAACCCGAACAAGTCCACTATAAAGAAGTGAGACGATAGGGGCATGGTCTTTCAACATTTGAAAAGAACCGTTAATACCGGGTACAGCTACTGAATCTACTTCAGCATTAAATATGGTTGCTTCGGGTGTTACTATTTCTAATACCATGATGAAGTTATATTTTTTAATTATTCAACTTCTGCTAACATTTTCTCACCAGCTTCAACAGCGTCTTCTATTGAGCCACGTAGGTTAAATGCAGCTTCAGGATATTTATCCAATTCACCATCCATTATCATATTAAAGCCTTTTATGGTGTCTTTAATGTCTACCAAAACACCAGGAATACCTGTAAATTGCTCAGCAACATGGAATGGTTGAGATAAGAATCGTTGTACACGACGTGCACGGTGAACAACCAATTTATCATCTTCACTTAATTCTTCCATACCTAAAATGGCAATAATGTCTTGTAATTCTTTATAACGTTGCAACAACTCAATAACACGTTGTGCTGTGTTGTAATGTTCTTCCCCTAAAATCTCAGGAGTTAAAATACGAGAAGTTGAATCTAACGGGTCAACCGCCGGATAAATACCTAACTCAGCAATTTTACGTGATAATACTGTTGTGGCATCTAAGTGGGCGAAAGTTGTCGCCGGAGCAGGGTCTGTTAAATCATCGGCAGGTACATATACTGCTTGTACAGATGTAATAGAACCTTTTTTTGTAGAAGTAATACGTTCTTGCATGGCTCCCATCTCAGAAGCTAATGTCGGTTGATATCCTACAGCTGATGGCATACGACCTAGAAGGGCTGACACCTCAGAACCGGCTTGTGTAAATCTAAAGATATTATCGATAAAGAATAAAACATCTTTACCTTGACCATCACCGGCACCATCACGGAAGTATTCTGCAATAGTTAAACCTGATAAGGCAACACGAGCACGTGCTCCCGGTGGCTCATTCATCTGACCGAATACGAAAGATAGTTTTGATTCTTTTAATTGGTTCATATCAACTTTTGATAAATCCCATCCGCCTTCTTCCATAGACTTGTCAAATTCTTCTCCATATTTAATAATACCGGACTCTAACATTTCACGAAGGAGATCATTCCCTTCACGAGTTCTTTCGCCTACACCGGCAAAGACAGATAAACCACCATGTCCTTTTGCGATATTATTAATTAATTCTTGTATTAAAACTGTTTTACCTACACCTGCACCACCAAATAATCCAATTTTACCACCTTTTACGTATGGTTCAATCAAATCAATTACCTTGATACCTGTATATAAAACTTCAGCACTAGTTGATAAATCTTCAAATTTTGGAGCGGCACGGTGAATAGGTAATCCATCGTCTCCTTTTTTTGGTAAAGCTTCCAGACCATCAATCGGATCACCATTTACATTAAACAATCTACCAAATATATCTTTACCGATAGGCATTTGTATAGGAGCTCCTGTTGCAACAACTTCACGTCCTCTGCTTAATCCATCAGTAGAATCCATTGCAATACAACGAACTATATTTTCCCCTGTGTGTTGTTGTGCTTCAAGCACTAATAAATCTCCATTATCTTTTGTTATTTCTAAAGAATCATAAATCTTTGGAAGTTCTACTCCTG
>JBDLIU010000561.1:0-2612 GCA_039714715.1 Bacteroidota bacterium | reverse complement strand
GATTTGGGTAAATCGTAATGCTATTTAATACATCTTCATCGATACCTGCTGCTTCATCTATAAAACGTAACTCTAAACGATCGTTTATCTCACCAAGCTCATCATCTGCAACGGCAAATACATAATTATTTTGAGATAAATTATGTAAAGTATTGGTTTTATAGTCTTTTATATAAATATTTTGTGTGTTAAAAATGCCTTCGATATGGTCAATCTCTATTGTATAACTTCCAGGTGTGAGAATATTGATTCCGAGGTCTATAGTTTTGTATTCATTAAAAGTGGCTAAATTTTGTATAGCGAATCTTCTGTTATCATCGGGTATTATGGAGTAAAAATCAGGGTCAACTACGCTTTGCATACGTTTTCCATCTTGACCGTATTGAAAACCGTCTGTTGCATTCTCTCTAAATCCTATATAAATTTGACGATAAACTCCATCGTTATTGGTCATGTTAAGCCAAAACCGGTCTATTTCTGGATTTGCAGAAGTTTTAAATTGATTATTGGGTCCTGTAACGCGCATCGAATTACTAAAACTAATATTACCAGCATTCAATACCGTTGCAATAAAACCTTGGCCTGAAGCTATAAATGCAGGTGCAGGTGTGCCGTCACTTCCTCCATTAACATGTGCAAAAGAACCTTCGCTCCCATCAGTTGTCGCTACTGCATAATCAGCATTGGTGAAATTATACGCCCAAGGTCCAGCATTGCCTGAAGAAATTGCTGAATCATGTGTCCAAAAATAAAAATCACCAGTTAATCTTCCGCTATTGGCTGCCATAAAATCTTCTATATGAATCGCTGAAGCATAAGGATTGCCAATAAGATTCTCATTTTGAAACCCATCTGATAAATCATTATCTAACACAACAGAATAAGTTATTGTACCATTATTTAAATTTGTGCTATTACTTTCAAAATAAACACTTTGAGTTAAACCTTCTGCAAAATCTGTATTAAAAGGAAAATCAGATCCTGCTCCCATAGCAATATAGCCTTTACCCGGTGTCATCGTACCGGTTGCATGAGTCCAATCATCTCCTTCATCATCATAATCATCTCCATCGCTTGTACTATCGTTAAAATTAGCTGTATTTAACCAAAAAATATAGCTTGATGGACTAGAATCAACGCCATTTGACGGTTCGCCTCCAGGCACAAAAACAGATGAGTTTACATTAAATACATCATTAATTGTTTCACCAATAACCGGTGATGACCAATACGTATAATCATATTCGATATAGGGACGGGTTGTCTTATGAATTGTATAATCACCTGTTCCACCATTAACTCCACTATCATCTGTCTGCACCAATGAACCTTCGTGGTCGACAATGATAGAACCAAAGTTCTCAATTCCATTTGTAACAGACACATAATCATCTGATTCAATTGTGAGTATTATACCATTATTTACCGTTAACTCACAACACTCGATATTTCCGGTACTTGTGTTGTAATTACCATCAATTACAACAGGATTATCAAATGTCGGTGTACCTGACGGTGACCAGTTGCTTCCGTTCCATGTTTTTGTAACCCCGGTACAAGATATTACATTGACAGTATAGTCTTCAACTTCTCCGTCAAAATTTTCTCCACATGAAGTAGGGTAAGTGCTATATTTTGTAGAAACTCTCATTACTGTATTCCCCAAAGCAGCTCCAGCAGGTACTATAATTGGTAAAGGTGAGTTAGATGTCATGCCATTTGCTTGATTTGCTGTCGTACCTAAATCATATTCTTCTCCTGTATCATCAAAATCGCAATCTTGATTCCAATCGACCCAAACCTTTGTGCGAACCGAATAATTGCCATCCGTATTTACCCTAATCGTTAAATCATAAGTTTGATTAAGTAAAACGTCAGTAGATTGTGCAGTATAATCATTATATCCCGCAGGTTTACCAGTAGGGTTATCGATTGTATTGAAATCTACTAAAGTTGTACTTGTTTGAAAGTTCATATTTCCATAAGAATTACAATAAGTACATGCTAAAGTTGTAAAATACACAGAAGTACTCCAGTCTGAAGTAGTAGTATCAGGACAAACACTTCTGACTTGCACTTCGTAATCTGTTAATTCTATCAAACCGGTAATGTTGTAGGAAGATGTGTATACAGAAACAGTAGTCCAAGTAGGAGAGCCTACTTCTCTATATCGTAACTCATAGTCTGCACCTAAAACAAAATCCCAAATAATTGTTGCTGAAGTTGTCCCAACAACAGATGCTTGCACATTTGTTGGGACAGTAGCTGTACAGCCACCTGTATAGGTGATCCCTGTAACAACTAAAGAAAAAGCTTGCGGGTTTCCTCCAGACAAACTTCCTTTATGTGTAACCGTTATGGTGTATGTGCCGGAAGCACCTGACACATCAACTCTTTCAAAAGGATCAACTATATTATCACCAATGGTATTTGCTGCAACACCAGTGAGCTTATGAGGATAATAGGTGTTTCCAGCTTGGGTAATTCTTATATCTAGATCATTGACTAAAACCGGCGTGTTATCATTTGGTGTACCTGTATTTATCACACCAGGTGGATCAGTCCACGAAATTGATGCTAAAAGTGGGTTAATCCCATCTGATTCAACTTCT
>JBDLIU010000560.1:0-2613 GCA_039714715.1 Bacteroidota bacterium | reverse complement strand
CTCTGTTTATGGAGAAAACGAAAAGTTTGATATTCAAATCAGTATTTATTCTGTTACAGGAACATTGGTAAAAAGATTGTTCGAAAACACGATAGAATCTGGTTACTACGAGGTAGAATGGGATGGAAAAGATAGTACGGGGAAACCGCAAACAGGTTTGTTTATTTACAGCCTGGAAGTTGAGTCAGTAAATGGAGTTAGGTCGTTTAAAAAGAAAATGATCCGCCAATAGTCGGATAAGTAGAAAAATAAATTATTATCATTGACATAACTGCCTATAGTCGTAAATACACAATGAATCAATTGATTTTTATATTGACAGCATTATTTATAGCATTTTCAAGCTATGGGCAGGAAGATGAAGTCATCACTGAAAAGATTTATGTGAATTTTATCCCACCTGAACCAGTTGAGGTGACCTGGTTGTATCCTTCTACAAAAGATACTATTGTATTTCATGAAGAAATACAATTACGTATTGGGATAAATTCAAATGCTGAAATAGAGAAATTATCATTATTGCTTAATGGGATTCCAACAGCAACCAGTTTGGACGACATTAAACTCGTGCAAAAATCACATCCTGACTTCGATATATATATTGAAACTAAAGCTATTTTGAATGAGGGTGGTAATATTCTCAAATTCGTGTCTAGCAGTGTGAATGATGATATAGGATCGAGTGAGCGGACATTAGTAATGGTTAATAGTGATAAACTGGCTATAGAGAATCGAAATGACTATGCATTATTATTTGCCACAGACGAGTATGATGAATGGACAGATCTAAGGAATCCTATTAATGATGCCCGTACTATTGCAAAGGAGCTTGCAGATAATTATGATTTTAAGGTAGAAATAGTTGAGAATTATAATCAGGATGAAGTGCTTATCAAAATAAAGGAATATGCCTCCCGGGAATATAATAAGTACGATCAGCTTTTTATATTCTTTGCCGGCCATGGACAATTTGATGAACTCTTAGCGCAGGGATATATTGTTTCAAAGGATTCTAAAAAGGATGATGCTGCAAAGAGCACCTATATACCTCATGGCGTTCTGCGAAGCGCTATTAATAATATTCCAAGTGATCATGTTCTGTTGGTAATGGATGTTTGTTATGGCGGATCATTTGATCCTTCAATAACAGATGGATCATCAAGGGGGGAAAGAGATATCTATAGTGAAATTGATTTGAATGAGTTCATCGAAAGACGCTTGAAATTTAAAACACGAAAATACATTACATCCGGGGGGCTACAATATGTCCCGGATGGCAGGCCCGGGATGCACTCACCTTTTGCCAGCAAAGTACTGGAAGGCCTTAGAAGTTACGGAGGGAAAGATAACGTACTAACCCTTCCTGAACTTAATAGTTGGCTCGACCGAATTGACCCTGAACCTCGTTCAGGTTCTTTTGGTAATGATGAGCCCGGTAGTGATTTTATTTTTATCGTAAAAGAGTGATCAGCTAAGGGGACCTCCATTAGCTGTATTCTTAATTCATCACCTTATTCCCCCATTCTTAAACCTCTCCTTTGCCTCTTCCAGAAATGCTGCAAATCCTTCAATGCTTAGGTCATATGCCCGTGGCTCAATCACCACATTCTCATCATTGTCGAGGATAACATAAAATGGCTGGGCATTGTTATTATATGCTTTAATCTGGTAGTCTGCATTCTGCCGACCAATGGTTTTCTTCACCTTGTCATCGTACTCAGAGGTGTACCACTCACTTTCAGGAAGTTCCGTTCTGTCATCAACATAAAGGGCTACCATTACAAAGTCTTCTTTCAACCTTTTTAAGATTGTTGGGTCTGACCAAACTCGAGCTTCCATCTCTCTGCAGTTTACACAACCATGGCCTGTAAAGTCGATAAACAATGGCTTCTTCTGCTCACGAGCACAAGCAATCGCCTGTTCGTAATCGAAGTATCCTTCGATTCCATGTGGAAAATGGAGCTTATCAGCATATTTGGGAAGTTCGCAAATGTTACTCTCTTCATTCGACTTTCCAGCACCCGACTGTAAAGCAACCATGTCAAAATCGTGCGATGACATAGGTGGCAGGTAGCCGGCCAATGCTTTAAGTGGTGCTCCCCACATACCCGGAACCAGATAAATTACGAATGTGAATGTGATTATGGCAAAGACAAGCTTTACAACGCCCACCTTTTCTGTAGGGCTATCGTGCGGCATCCTGATTTTACCCAGAAGATAAAATCCAAGCACTGCAAATATCACAATCCAGAATGCCAGGTAGACCTCACGATCTAATAATCCCCAATGATATGCCTGGTCAGCCACGCTCAAGAATTTTAATCCGAGCGCCAGTTCAAGCAATCCTAATACAACCTTTACCGAGTTAAGCCAACCGCCAGATTTCGGCATTTTCTTCAGCCAGTCAGGGAAAATGGCAAACAGGGTAAACGGCAAGGCAAATGCCAGCGAGAAGGAGAGCATACCCAATACCGGCTTAATAAACTCACCCTGGGTTGAAAGAACAAGCACACTGCCCACGATCGGGAATGTGCATGAAAATGACACCAAAGCCAAGGTAAAAGCCATAAAGAAAACGCCAATCAATCCGCCACGATCTGATTGCTGGTCCAT
>JBDLIU010000559.1:0-2660 GCA_039714715.1 Bacteroidota bacterium | reverse complement strand
AACCTGTTCATGATCAAGATCAGTTTCAGCTAATAGTTGGGCCATTCCAAGGACCCCGTTCATGGGCGTTCGAATTTCATGACTCATTGTTGCTAGAAATTCAGATTTTGCCAGGGCAGCTGTTTCAGCCTCTTCTTTAGCTACAATTAAATTATTTTCTGCCAGTTTGGCATCGGTAATGTCGGTCATAACTAGCGAAAAATACTGCAGATTTGCATCATCCTGAAGCTTCATAATATGTACTGTGACATACATATCTGAACCATATAAAGTTTGTAGTTTAGTTTCTCCTGACCAGATATTTTGGGCTAAAGCTGAAGGAATAGCTTCTTCAAAAAGTAGTTGTAAATGTTGCGAGGTTTTAAAAATATCTTTCAGGTTTATCCCCTGCAGTATTTGTTCATTAGTTAATCCAAAAATATCCTGAGAAGACTTATTTATGGATAGAATATTTCCCTCAAGAGAAAATGTTATCATCATATCCGGTCTGGCATCACGAATTTGTAAAAGCCGTTTCTTTTCCTGTCGTTCATGAAAGGTTTCTGTTACATCCGAAAAGGAAAGTATAGAAGCAGTTATTTCATCATTTTCGTAAACGGGAACAGAACTTAATAAGGTATAAAGCATATGGCCATCTTTATGCCAGAAAATTTGATTTTCTAATTTTTCAGACAAACCACTGTATAATAATTGATAGATAGGCGATTCGGTCCACTCAGATTTTATTTGGTTAATGTCCTGATACTGTAATTTTGTATGGAAAAGCTGACCCAGTAATTCTTCTCTTTGATATCCAACTATCTTTAATGCGGTATCATTAATAAAGCTAATATTTCCATCGATATTCAGCTCAATAATTCCGGTATCGACCAGATTAAGCAGGTTGCGAGACCGTTCTTCAGCCTCCACAATAGCTCTGTCTTTTTTTACCTGCTCAGAAAGGTCGTGGATATTGAGGATAAATAAACTGTTTTCCCCCGTCATTGCCTGACGTAATTTTATTTTGACGCTCAGTTCATCCTTTTGTTTATTTTTAATAACCAGAGTTCGTTTTCTTTCTGCAAATTTTTGAGGTGTTGTGGACTCAAGGTTTTCATAGATATCATTATTATCCTGTAGATCAATAATAGACTGTACTGGTAAATTTAAAACTTCATCACTACTCCAGCCAAGAATATTTTCAGCCGTCCTATTCCAGCCAATAATCTTGCCCTGCTGGTTAAGTGAGATGATGCTATCGACAGATGAATCGATGACATGTCGAATCAGCTTTTCACTCTTATAGTGCTGGATGCTGGTTTCAATATTTTTATTAGTAGATTTAGATATTCGATAATTTGTTGAAAGAATAAAAAAGTAATAGATCAGTATTCCTATGGATAGCTCTATTTGCTCATTATACAAATGATTCATGGCTAAAAGAGGTAATAGGGACAGAGAGATATAGAGGATGCCAAGACGGGTAAATCCGGCTAAGGTGGTCATAGATCCAGCGGCAAGACCAAACAGGGCAATGATTGTAATAAGGAAAGTCGGTTGATTATTAAAATCCAGAAAAGCAAAGGAGACAAAAGCCCAGCCTAATGCTGTTAAAGCAACATTAATATAGATAGCCTTACGATAGCCTTCATTCGAAAAAACATTTCCATTCTGGTAAATTTTGTATAAGGCGAACCTGGCAGCAGCTAGAGTAAGGAGTGCCAGATACCAGCAAATTACTAAAGTAAAGGAGAAGCTTTCAAAATAAAAAAATGCCAGAAAACTGGAGACGGCAATAATGCCGGTGACGCCTGCTACCGCATTTTCATTGTAAAGATGTATTAACAGGTGAAGATAGTCTCTGTTCTCAACTACCGTAGGACGAGACATTAGCCGGTTTTCCAGCTATAAATAGCTTCAGAAATATTACCTTTACCAGTATAGGTCAGAGATTCACAAAGATCCTTGACCAGCATGATTCCACGACCAGCCAGGCCGGTGTGGTTTTTAAGGTCGGGCATCGGTAGATTTTTATGGTCAAATCCGTTACCACTGTCTTCAATTCGGACCATGATACTGCGCACATTTTCACTTTGTTCAACGGCTATATGAATAATAACATAGCCATGAGTGAGCTGGTCTAAAAGGTTTTCGCGGCTTTTAAAGTAAAGAGCGAAACCGGAAGGGTCAGATTTAAGTGCAGAATCCAGGCCGAGTACTCCATGATCCAGTGCATTAACATAAAGTTCTGTCAAAATAATAAATAAAGACTGCCGTTCTGACTCGATACCTTCCATCTCCATAATTTGATTAATGATAATAGGTACCGGATTGGTCTCGCGTAAACGTTTATTTTTAAGGTTGAAAATATATTCCCAATCCCCTTTTGATTTGAAGTCATGCTCCTTTTTGGGCAATGTTTCATGGGTTTCTATTTTGGGCAGTAAACCGGGTATACAGTTAATTTCAATTAAAGTAACGTCGTCAGCCTGTGTGCGAGTGCCACAAAACTGGTCTAACTGGTTGAGTAAGTTATCAAAGATCTGATTTTGTTGTGCATTTTGAATTGCTAATTCCAGGCGCTCTGTACCAAACTCTTCATCAGATTCTGACCAGGCTTCAGTCAGGCCGTCACTGTACAGGATCAATTTGTCATTTTCATGAAGTGCCAAAGTTTGTGC
>JBDLIU010000558.1:0-2672 GCA_039714715.1 Bacteroidota bacterium | reverse complement strand
AAATAATAACAAAAAGCAGGATTGACTATGTATTAAATAATAAAGAAGAATTTAAAGTGTTAGACCTACAAGCCGAATTTAACTTAAATAACTTCATTGAGTTTCATTCAGACCTCGTCCAACTTGGACAACACATACACACCCCTAAAAAAGTATCTAAAAAGGTGGCTTTCTTTGAATTCTGCGTGGCAAGCTCATCAGCAAAAGATTATAACAAACAAAGCCTTATTTTATTCGGTGGCAGGAAATTCACCGAAGACAAAGACGCAATAGGTTTGGTTAATTCATATAACAACCTTGAAAATCTTACCCCACGTTTGTTTTTAGAGAAGTATTTAGAAATAATTAATGAGTGCGTAAGTTGGTTAGACGATAACTCATATTCAATTGGAGGGCTAAATATTTAACAATATCACTCTATTGGTTGCCTCTCGAAGCCTCCAATTTAAAACACCCCATCTCACACCTAGCCCGCTCTAGGCTACACAAGTTATAATTAGCAATACCAAGCCCTTCAACACTCCTAGCACCTACACTTGTACCATGTGGGTAAGCCGAGAATGTTTTTGATATAAGCCAATCAGAAGTTATAATTAACAAAAGCTATTCCCTCCTACACCACCCTTCCTTGTGACTATTTAATAACTTAGGATTATAAAAGTAAACCAGCACGTTGGAGAGCATCGGAAACCATATAGACCTGTTAGAAGAAAAAAGTTGGATAGAAAGTGCTAAAAAAGACATTAAGGCTTTCAAGCCGCTCTACGACAGGTACTATGATGAGATCTACAGGTTTATCTACCGTAGAACCGGCAAAGAACACCTCTCTGCTGATCTGAGTTCTGAAACTTTTTATAAAGCTTTAGAAAACATCAAAAAGTATGAGTGGAGGAACCTGCCATTTGGCAACTGGTTATACACCATTGCTTCGAATGTGATTAAAAAGCACTTTCGGGAAAAGAGCAAGGTCTTTATTATAGAACTTGATAAGATACAGTTGCAGGTCCAAAATGATGAGTACGTAAAAAAGGCTGGCAATGAAGAGCTGATCTGGGTGCTTAACCAGTTATCAGACCTGGAATTGAGGCTAGTTGAGTTGAAATTCTTTGAGGAAAAGACATTTAAGGAAATAGCACTGCTCCTGGAAATGAAAGAGAGTGCTGTTAAAATGAGGTTATATAGATTACTACTGGCAATGCGCAACTTAATTGACAAGAAAGATGACGAAGTATGATTTTAAATTAAGAAGAGGGGTTTTCAGGTCGGGGAAGATCAGAACACAAAGAGATTTTTCCCGGTTTGAGAAAGGATTTATGTCGAGGAGGCGTTCGCAGGGACGTTTACGATTAATTATCACTATGATAGCTATCGTAATTCTAATGCTGGTTTTATTGCTCACGATCAGAGTGTTTGCTACCGGCACCACACACTATTACCACGAAATCAAGATTGAGAACACAAATCAACTTTTATAACGCTATGGAAAAGAAAAAATCAGAAAAATTCGATTATGAGAAAAAGCGAGGTTTGTTCTTCTGGATAGGCCTTAGTATTAGCTTGCTGTTTGTTATTTCTGCCTTCGAGTGGAAGAGTGAATATGAAATCAGACCATTTGATGACATTAAAGAGGTATTACCTGACGATGAACTTGTATATATTACAGAGCAACCACCTCCCAAACCACCCAAGAAGATAAAAAAGGTGATTCCTAAAGATTTTATTCCAGTGAAAGATGATGTAAAAGTACCTGAGGATATTATAGCTCTTTTAGACCCGGCTGATTTAACAGATGATGCATTAGATAGTCTTCTTACTGATGATATCCCTGATGAACCACAGGTAACATTTAATAGTTGGGCAGTTCAATCCCAACCTCAACCGAAAAATGGTTTCAAAGGCTTTTACTCATTTATATCCAATAATCTAAAATACCCAAGGGAAGCACAAAGACTGAATATTGAAGGCAGGGTTACTATTGGGTTTGTAGTAAATGAAAAAGGAGAAATTGTAGAGGCAGAAATTATCAAAGGCATTGGGGCAGGCTGTGATGAGGAAGCATTAAGGATAATGTCTTTGCTCCCTGCCTGGACTCCCGGTAAGCAGCGTGGAAAACCTGTAAGAGTTAGAATGGTTTTGCCGCTTACCTTTAAATTGAATTAGCATATCGTCTTATACATATTAGAATCTCTTACACAACACTCCCTTTGTCATACCGATCAATCAGTCACCCGAAGACTTTCGGGATGGCTGATGAGAGGTATCTTAGCCACGAACCTAAGGGAATTGATTGTCTATAAAATCCTTGCTTCATGGAAAAGATGCCTCCCTTCGCTCAGCATGACAAAACAGGGGTTATATCTAAATAGCATACATTAACTGAGTTGTTTAAACCCGCTAAATTTAAATTCATAAATTTTTGGGTAAATTTGGTAAAACTCCCAGCGATGAAGTATCAAATTCTATTAGCCTCATTCATTCTTTTTCTCTCTTGCTCCATCTCTAAAAATCATGTGGGCTGGACTGAAACAACTGTTCCTGACCAATATGGTAATCTTGAAGGCTACAAGGCCCTTGAAGTAAAAGGCTATGATCTTTCCAGAAACCTGAAAGAAGCCATCATTCAATATTATGTAACAGAAGATATGATTTCGGGTGGTTACAAACCGGTGTTT
>JBDLIU010000557.1:0-2678 GCA_039714715.1 Bacteroidota bacterium | reverse complement strand
ACAAAATTTGGCAAGTTAGAAGACAGCTACAATATTTCGAACCCAAGAGTGATTACCTTTTTACATGATGTATTAGATGAAGTCTGTGATTTGTTTCCATCAAAAGTGATACATATTGGTGGCGATGAAGTTTTGTTTGGCGCCTGGAACGAGTCAAAAGAAATGCAGACCTATATGCAAATGCATGGTCTTAAAACACCTGCCGATGTACAAATTAAATTCACCAATGAGATTTCAAATTATCTGGTCTCAAAGGGTAGGAGAATGATGGGATGGAATGAAATATTAGGACAGAATATCCACGACTTTGAAAACTCGGATGATTATGGGGCGCAAACAGAACTGTCTAAACAATCAGTTATTCACTTCTGGCGAGGTGAGATTCCGCTAATTACTGATGCGGCACAAAAAGGGTATGAGATTGTAAATTCTTTACATACAGAAACCTATTTGGACTATACTTATGAAGAATCCCCTTTGAGAAGAATGTATAACTTTTCACCAATACCTGAAGGGTTGGAAGATAAATACCATAAAAATATCATTGGTATTGGTGTTCAGATGTGGACTGAATGGACACCAACACATCAGGATGTTGAATACCAAACGTACCCCAGGATAGCCGCGGTTGCAGAGGTAGCATGGTCTGGAAGTGGAGAATATCAAAATTTTGTGACTCGAATGAAAAGTTATAGTCAGCGCTGGATACAGAAAGGCATCAACTTCCCTATTGAGGAAATTAAATAGTTCATGTTATGTTGAAACAAATACTAATCTTACTACTTACAGGTCTTTTATGTGGGCAAGTTTTAGGTCAGAATTATTTGAAATCCAGCCCTTCTAAAACTACTCTAACTAACCAGGCTCCATTAATGGGATGGGCTAGTTGGAATAATTACCGGGTGAATATTAATGAGGGAATTATTCGTAAACAAGCTGATGCAATGGTTAGACTTGGTTTGGATACTATAGGGTATCAATACATTAATATCGACGATGGTTTCTTTGGTGGTCGTGACAAGGATGGAAGTCTATTAGCACATCATGAGCGTTTCCCTTCTGGCATGCTGGAATTGAGTAATTATATTCATTGCAAAGGATTAAAGGCTGGTATTTACACAGATGCAGGAATTAACACGTGCGCTTCGTATTGGGATAAAGACACGATCGGGGTTGGTATGGGCTTGTATGGACATGACCAAAGAGACTTAGTGAAATTGCTGGTTGAATGGAATTATGATTTTATAAAGGTAGATTGGTGTGGGGGTGATTGGTTGGGATTGGATGAACAAATACGATACACTCAAATTGCCAACATCATTAAGCAAATCAAACCTGAAGTAAAATACAATGTTTGTCGGTGGCAGTTTCCTGGCAAATGGGTAACCACCATTGCTGATAGCTGGCGTATTTCAGGGGATATTGCTAATGACTTTGAATCAGTGTTAAAGATTATTGATATCAATAGTGAATTATGGAAATACTGTAGTCATGGCCACTATAACGATATGGATATGCTCCAGGTTGGACGAGGCATGTCATATGAAGAAGATAAGGCTCATTTCTCAATGTGGTGTATGATGAATAGTCCCTTAGTGTTGGGGAATGATTTAACTCAAATAAGTAAAGAGACATTGCAAATCATATCCAATCAGGATTTAATTGCTATCAATCAAAATCCTTTTGCTTACCAGGCTCGAAAGATTGTAGATAACGGTGAGACCGAAATTTTCGCTCGTCCGTTGTACTCAACTATGAGTGGGAAGGTAGCAGTTGCCTTATTAAATAGAAGTGACAAGAAACAAACGATATCACTTGATTTAAAACAAATTGGAATAAATATCAACGATTCATACAGAATTACAGACTTATGGTCTAAAGAGACAATAGATGGGCTTAAAAAAGTGAAACTTGACTATAACGTTTCGGAACATGGTGCTATTGTACTTCTGATTGAAGGGGAAAGCATTCCTTATAACATTTTTGAATATAAATAAATCTCATATGAAGAATCTTCTATTTGCTATAGTTGGAGGGCTTTTATTAGTTCTATGCCTAAGTTGTAAACCATCAAATAATCAGTTAATCACAAAATCTTTTCAAGCTGACACCACATCTTTAATTCGAAATCCGGGCATGGGGTGGACGATTTATGATGATGCAGGTAAACTAGTTGCTGATGCCGATGAGTTTTGGGAACAACAAGATACAATAGCTCGCAATTATGCTACGACCTTATATATCAGGTGGCGATGGAGCGACATGGAACCCCAAGAAGGTAAATACGCATGGAATCATGATCCGAATTTTCAGGCACTAGTTCAAGGTGCATTAGACAGAGGCTTACGCTTAGCATTCAGGGTATACATTGCCAGTCAGGATAATCAGTATGAATCTTCTCCTGGATTTGTGTTCGATGCTGGTGCAAAATATTACATAGAAAAAGGTGTGCCAGGAGATGTACGTTCTCCTTATCCTGACGATCCGGTATTCCAGAAGAAATTTGAGAATTTTATTAAAGCTTTTGCTGACGAATTTGATAATGCCTCGTTTGTAAATTATATTGATGGCTACAATTTAGGCTGGTGGGGTGAAGGACATCATTTAAGGTTTTTACAACCGGATAAGAAGGAAGAAACTTTTGACTGGATCATTAACCTATATGGCAATTCATTCAA
>JBDLIU010000556.1:0-2682 GCA_039714715.1 Bacteroidota bacterium | reverse complement strand
TTACAAGAACATAAAATAAGTAAGGGAAATACTCAATACTTTGTTTTTCTTTAAGACCAGATCGGCTGGTGGATTCTGGTGATTATTGGTTTGTAAAAGGCCATGTGTATACCTTATGCCAAGTGTTATTATTCCTGATCCGAGGTTGTCGTAAGCTACACCTGCTTCAACGACAAGCCCAAAATCATTTCGGTTGTCTTTGTAGCCATCAAGGTCATAATCAGTTTGAAATTTATAGTCCTCATAGATGATGTTATCGCCATCTATACTGGATTTGTAGCTGCCTTTTGTCCAATAACTCCAACAAACACCACCCATACCATAAAAGTCAAAATTTACATTGTCGAAAGTATATTTAGCTAAAACCGGTATTTCCAGGTAGCTGGCTGTAAGTTCATCGAAAATCGTATCGCCTTTATACACTTCTTTGTATCCTTTCTGAGACACAAGTAATTCACCATGAACACTGATACTCGAAACAATGGGAATATTGATAGCACCACCATAAACCAATCCGGTTTTAGGTACAGAATAGTCTGATTTAAACTGGGTAGCCAGGTTAACACCAACTTTGGGCCCAACAGTAATTTGAGCTAGTCCTGAGAAAGGCATAATCAATAGTAATATGAAAACCTTTATTTTATTCATCATTCTTTAACGGGTACAAGAATATAACGTATATCTAATTCACCACTTATAGGTGCCTGGCCTTCTTCTTCTTTAAAACTGTTGTACAATAAACGCATTTCCAACTGTCTAACCTCAAGGTTTAATAACAGGTATTTTTCTTCACGAGGGTCGTCAACAAATAAAACAAGCTGTGTAAGACCGGATGTTAAATGCCAGTTGCCCCCTTCATCCTGATCCTCAATGGTAGTTCTGGTAAATGTGAAATCATCCTTAAGATTTAGTCTGTATTTTGAAAGATCAGTATCAGTGGCAGGTGTCCCATTTACAATTACTGACTCTATTTTCCATTCCTGGGCGATAAAAAATTCTATTCCACTGATCTCTATTTCTGCTGTATCACAGCTTAATAGGGTAGCGATGCCAATTAGCAACAATAAACCGATATGTTTTAATGATTTTATCATAATCAGTTTTTTACAAATCGTTTAAAGAAATACTTATCATTCTGTTCGAGAATGAAATAATAAATACCTTTCGATAGTTCATTAAGATCAACTTCATATCGATTCATGGGAGTTCTTTCCTGCCAATATATTTTTCCATGAGCATCGAATAGACCCATTTTTTTAAATCCGGAAAACTCTTTTAGCTCTAAGAATATATATTGGCTGGCAGGGTTGGGGTAGACACTAATTAATTCCTCACCTTCTTCCATAAACTGAGTTGGAGAAATGTAGATGTCCTCACAATATTGTGCATCATGACCACAAAGATTTGAGGCATACAGGCATACATGAAAAACAGATGTTTTGTAGAAATAAAAATCACTAAATACATAATTAGGCTCAAATTCTGAAGATGTATTACCATCACCAAAATCCCATGAATAAGTATCAGCGTAAATCGATGTATTGATAAAGTTAATACCCATTCCATCCAAAGATAGTTCTACTGAATACTCAAATGATGGAACAGGATCACCTAATAACTGTATTGATATTGTATCTGTGTTTATACAACTTTTTGCATCTTCTACTCTTACCATGTAATCACCTACCTGATCAATCGTATAGGTTTGCTCAGTTGAGCCATCGGGCCATAAATAAGCTGAATATCCAGCCCCGGCATCTAGTGTTACAGTTCCTTCCACACATAAAAGCTGATCAGGGCCCAGATCTACTGAAGGCGGTGGCGTGATATCGAGTGTTAAAGTTTTATAAGCCATACATTGTCCGCCATTATCAATGGTTAAGGTGGCATCATACTGTCCGGCATTATTAAAGGTGAAGGCCGTACTTCCCGGGAAAGCCGAATCTTCAAAACTATCGCCATTAAAATCCCAACTGTAGATGGCCCCGGTAGCCAGATCAGTAGAAAGGTCTGTAAATACTACCTCTTCCCCTTTACATGCTTTATTAATAGTAAAATCCGGGCTGGCAGCATCTGCAAAGTTTACCAGGTATTCAGCACTGGCAGAACAGTTATTACCATTATCAACGGTAAGATTTACAACATAACTATCATACGAGGTGTAGATATGTGATGTGCTTCCTACTGTAGTATCGTCTGTAGTACCATCATTGTTAAAATCCCATGAATATAGTGCCCCCGGGCTAACATTTAATGAAAGGTCATTCATTTGAGATTCCTGTCCATAGCATTGTGCTATTACATCCATATCAACTATTGGTCTTTCTATAATCTCAATACTTTTAGAGATAGAGTTAGTGCATTGTGCCGGGTTGGCAACGGTAAGTGTTACATTGTAAGCCCCCCCTGACAGATAGATATGCTCAGCATCTCCATCTGTTGTTGCATCAATTGTACCGTCACTATTAAAGTCCCATTGATAATTACTATTGGGGTCAAATCCGGTTGCTTGCTCATGGAACGAAATTTTTTCTCCTGCACAAGCCGTCTCCCAGGTAAAATCAGCAACAGGCATACTAATTACCTCCACTTGTTTTACAACACTATGTGTACAGCTATGTCCATTTGAAATAGAAAGCGAAACAACGTGGGTTCCAGCTGTGGAATAGTTATAAGAGATGT
>JBDLIU010000555.1:0-2684 GCA_039714715.1 Bacteroidota bacterium | reverse complement strand
ATTGCTTTTCCATCGACGCTTAAAGGCACTTGAGCAGAGACTTGACGAATTACTTAGTGTTTGAACGGCAATTAAATATATCTTTTAAAATCAATATGATATAATAAATTCTAGCAATGAGTTTTATATCAGAAGGCGATAAATTTATTGATTATAGGCTCATTTAGACCAAAAAACCAAGATCTTCACGAGCCGAATATTATGAGAACCGTTCACGAACCACAAATGTCGTTTGGCGAAATAGATATTTCTAATATCAAACTCAACCCCAAATGCAGAGATGATATTCCTGCTATTTTATCTGGACTGCAATTTATTTATGTCACACCTGAGCTACATGACTCTGTTTTTAATATTTTAAAAACAGTCATTCCAAAGCGAATAAATGAAGATTCATCCACTGAAGAGGTAAGCTCAACTCTTGGGCGACCAGGAATGGCTCAATGGAAAATTTTAGTTTTTGGTGTTCTTCGCCTGGGTTTGAATACAGATTATGATCGCATTCATGATTTGGCCAATAACCATAGTACGATTCGTCAGATGTTGGGACATAGCGACTGGGATGATACGCATGAATATTCCTTGCAAACCATTAAAGATAACTTGAAGTTATTTACACCAGAAGTGTTAGATCAAATTAACCAGGAAGTCATAAAAGCAGGACATAGCCTCGTAAAAAAAAAGCAAAAAGATGGGCTAACAGTAAAAAATAAGGACTTAACTTGTCAGGATAAACCACCTGTAGCAGAAAAATTGCGTGGACGTTGCGATTCATTTGTCTTAGAAACCAATGTGCATTTTCCGACTGATATCAGCCTACTGTTTGATGCAGTAAGAAAATCAACAATAGCCAGTGCGCAATTAGCAGAATTATATGAATTAGCAGGCTGGCGTCAATTTCAAAACAATATAAAGAAATTTAAAAAGCAGTATAGAAAAATACAAATCCTTAAGCATTCTACTTCTAAGGATGAAACCAAAAAAATACAACGTGATGAGCTGATTAAAGCAGAATATCGGGTTTATATTGAAATGGCTGAGGAACGATTTAATTGCTCAAAACAAGCCATAGATGAGCTAAAAGCGAAAGGATGTGCAGACTACGAATTAATTACACTTGAGCAGTATCAGGAATATTCAGAGCTGCTGAGAAAGCAGGTTTATCGCCGGGTGATTAATGAAGAAGTCATTCCTCATAGTGAAAAAATCTTTTCAATCTTTCAACCTCATACTGAATGGATTAGTAAAGGAAAAGCCGGTGTACCTGTAGAATTAGGCTTGCGTATTTGCATCATGGAAGATCAACACCAGTTTATTCTTCATAGCAAAGTGATGGAAAAAATAACAGACGATAAAATTGCTATTGAAATGGTGACAGAAACACAAAAACGCTTTCCAAATTTGGCTTGTGTGAGTTTTGATAAGGGCTATCATAGCAAGAATAATCAGAAAGAATTAAAAGAACATTTAGAGCAAGTGATACTGCCTAAAAAAGGACGACTGAGTGAGGCTGATAAATTACGTGAAGGAAGCGATGAATTTAAAAGTTTACGCAATAAACATTCTGGAGTTGAGTCTGCCATTAATGGTTTAGAGCATGGAGGACTTGATGTTTGTCCTGATCACGGACTTCATGGTTTTAAACGCTATGTTAGTCTGGCTGTGCTTTCACGGAATATAAAACGATTGGGCGCAATTATACGCCAGAAAGAAAAAGACAAAGAAGAACGAAAACGAGGTTCATATAAAAAAAGAGCTTAGTTTTTATTGATTAGATTTTAACTAACGTAGAATAAGTGTGTCTAAAATTCAGCAAATAGTCTGGTTGTGGGTTCAAATAGAGAATATTGACAACACTTGATTGTTGTACAGATACTAAGCTCAAAAATTTTTTTAGAGCCTGCTTAAAAACGCTATTCTCTGTCAGATACTATGTACTTTGTGTTTAGCAGTGCTGTCCCAGATCAAAAGAAAAAGAGTGAACTGGGTAGTGTTAGGCGAAAATAGTCTTCAAAATAGGTAAAACCTCAGCAGCAATTATAAGTCCAATTCCCCATTTTATTAATTTCAAATCAGCTTTTACTTCATTAATATCATTTTGATAATCAGCAACAGATTTTGCAGCATCTTTAGCTTTATCTTCTGTCGCACCTGCATCAATTAATGCAGAATAAATTTCAGCGTTCATCGTGCTCATATTATTTATCCATATACATTTTTTCAATACCATTATAACAAATATTAAATGGATTGGAAAAGTCAGTTTTTCTACAGAAATTATAATATAATAAATGTTACTTAGTTTAATCTCAAATTCTTAGTGAATAGTCTATGCCTGAACGTGTAAAACAAATAAAAGAATGGCTTGAAAATGATCTTCAGGCTGATATTAAAACATTTGAACCAGCTTCTAAAGATGCCAGTTTCAGGCGTTATTTTAGGATTGTTTTTAACCATGTTCTCAACCCCCCTCCTAACCTCCCCCCTATAGAACAAGGGGGAGGGACTTTCCTGCCATCTTTTATTATTATGGATGCACCACCTGAAAAAGAAAATACCGAACCTTTTATACGTATAGCCGCATTATTAAAACGTTCAGGAATTAATGGTGGTAATTTGCACCAGAAACTCTGGAAAAATAACGCATAATGCAATAAAAACAGGCAATAAAATAAAGTATGAAT
>JBDLIU010000554.1:0-2700 GCA_039714715.1 Bacteroidota bacterium | reverse complement strand
ACAACTCAGAGAATATCACTTGTAATTTTGGGGTAAGTCCAACGGGATTCACTATTTCTGCAAAGTGCGTGACACGTGTTACGGTCGGCTTTAGTGAATACGACTGGTGCCACCACGGAGAACATGCCTTCACTTACCGATACTTTTATCTTAATTAATACATCAACTTCACTATCACCTTGTCTTCCGGGCTGCCACTCATAATCTATGTCCCGCAGAGTATCCAAAACTTGATAACCTATATTCAGGATCTCAGTTGGGCAGTCAATAATCTGGAAATCTCCTGCTTTACCTTTGCAGTTGACAACACACTGGAGCTCTATTGCTCCTTGATAGGTCTTCTCTTTCTTATTCATTAAAATAGCAGCATTCAGAGTATCCTCTATATCCCTTTTTCTGGTATTGGGTTTTGGCATTTCCTCGACGATGTAGAATACCTCTAATACCTGCTTGGCTTTTGCAGCATTCTCACTGAATTCATATGTTCCTTTATAGTATGAACAAGTAACTGTTGAATCTAGCACAGGCCTCATTGACCCCTGGGCCTTCATTGCAACAGGAACTACAATCATGCTAAAAGCGATAATAATTGCTTTCATGGTCAAGTTTCGTTTCAATTCGAAATACATTTAGTGAGTTGTTAGACGGTATTTTGCGTTCGAAATGTGATGTAAACATTAGGTAGTGAACCAATACCACATATGAATATTGAAAGCACTATCATGCTGATTACGCTTACAATTATCTCATTGCTTGCTTGTGCGGTTGAGCCTGCAAACCCAAGAATCGTGCCTTGAACAATTGATATCGTAACAAGTGTTACTATATAGCCTTTTAAGCCATGACGTTGGAATAACAGCATACAAAGAAACATGGGCAACGCGATTATCCATGATACTAGTACTACAGATAATATGTTCTGTGAGGAAACCGCAGCTCCCAAACTACTAACATCGGAATCGATTGAATGAATTAGAGCTGAAAAGACAAAAGCGACTATTAGTGACCAAATAATTGAGAGTGCCTTTTTCATTTTTTTATCCGTTTAATGGTGGAACTAAGCCGCCGTAGCGTGGCGCGGGCTTTGCCTTTTCCGCAAAGGGCGTGACACGCGTCACGGTCGGCTTTAGTGATCTATGTCCTTTACGTTTTGCATTATTGGACCTTACCTATTTCTCTAAACCAGAATAAAGATCGGCGACATAAAATTCTTCACTTTTCACGAATTCTATATTTACAATGCCGGTAGCGCCATGGACTTCAGCGTAGTCTTTATACAACCTCCAGGCAGCTCCATCAGCTTTTAAAATATCATCCTCCTTCACGAAATACTTACCATTGATGAATAGCGAATCTGATCCAATAATTGAGAATTCTACATAAGATCTTGCAACGCAAAGTAGGCCACTACCGCCAATTTGATAGATACATTTTTTATTACCGGCCGAATCCTCATAGAAGACATACATTAAAGTTGGAAAGCCATCATTCTCATACCATGTAGTTTCATTGATTTGCTGCCAAATATTTGTAGTGCTTAAAGAGACCTTGTAAATGCCATTCTGGCTGCTGCCATTAACACAAACTACTAGTACTATCGCAAAAAGAATTTGAGGAATGGAATTCTGTGGCTTATGAATTATCATTGGATCAGAGATATTAAACTCACATTTGGAGCTAAGGTCCATAGAACGGTGGAACTAAGCCGCCGTAGCATGGCGCGGGCTTTGCATTTCTGCAAAGGGCGTGACATGCGTCACGGTTGGCTTTAGTGATTCTATGCCCAATTTTCATTCTACTTACCATGGCTAAAGGTATACTGACTAGGTATTTCTTTTGTAAGCTCTTAATCTAACGGTTCGGAATACTACCGTTTGCTAATTGAGATTACCTAGTGTTGTGTGGCGTTTATTTTTATCTCTTCAATTGCTCTTTCGAGTACCACATCTTTGTCATTTAAATAATCTGCTATTGTTGGCTTGATTTCTATGTCTGGTTTTACACCGCTGTTTACAAATCTTGTTCCACTTATTGGGTAGCAAATACGCCTTGTACAAATCCTTGCATAACCACCACCAGGTAATCCTGGTACAACCAATGGTGAACCGGTTGAACCGCCAGTTTCTTCCCCAATTATTTTTGGTCTATTGGATACTTCATAAATGTTTACCAGAAAATCTTCTGCCGCTGAAAATGTAAAGCGACTTATTAATATTATAATTGGACGATTAATTCTATTAATTGAGTCAGGGACATACACGACTTCTGGTTCTTCAAACCTCAATGCTTTATTTAAAAAGTAATCTTGATATTCTTCTATCCAATTCCCATTTGCTTTCCCAACCCCATCGCTTATCCTGGTCTCCCAAGCATAATTTAAAAAGCTACTTTCTTTTGTCATATATTTTTGTAAATGCCATGCAACTCCTGTTGAGCCTCCTCCATTTCTTCGAAGGTCTATTATTACACCTTTTGCCTTTTCGGTTTTTCCTACAACCTCCTCAAACTCGTTAATAGCCTTATCTTCAGGAGAAAAACGATTGAAACTGATTATTGCAATATTGTTATTCTCCCAATCTAAGTCAACAATTTTTCTTGAATAGTTACGAGCCGGCCCCCAGTACTCTTCATTTGGAGTTCTTGTTGCCTCTCCATTTCGTATTAACTCAATCTTTTCAACTGTTCCATCAGCTTTTCTAA
>JBDLIU010000553.1:0-2706 GCA_039714715.1 Bacteroidota bacterium | reverse complement strand
AGTTGCTGAATCATACAAGTGGTATTTATATGTTTTTCAGCAATCAACAAATCTGGGATGATTTAAAGAAGGACAGGACAAAAGTATGGAGGCCGGAGGAAGTATTAAATTACATTAAAGAACCATATTTTGATCCCGGTGAAGGATTTCGCTACTCTAATACCAATTATTTATTGCTAGCTATGATTATAGAAAAAATCTCAGGATCTACACTTTCTTCTCAATTTAAAATACACTTCTGGCAACCATTAAATATTAAACATGCTTATCTATCGATACAGGAAGATATTCCCAACAATCAAGCTCATGTGTTTGGAGATAACTTCAATAATGATGGTTCCTATATGGACCTCACATTCCTCCCAAGAGCATCACATGAGAGTATAGGATTCGGTTCTGCCGGGCTTTTCATGACTGCACATGACCTAGCGTATTGGTGCCAGTCATTGTTTGAAGGTAAAATATTATCAAAGCAATCTATTTCGAAAATGCTCAAATTCGTACCAACAGGATCTGGAGGGAATATGGATGGTTATGGTTTAGGCGTTCAACGTTATAGAAGACAAATCACACATGGCCAAATAGCATATGGTCACAGTGGTGCAAACATAGGAACCTCAGCATATATGGTGTACCTTCCTGATTATCATACCAGTGTTGTTGTAATGATAAACGACATGAATCACGAGTGTACTGAAACAATTGTGAAAAAAATAATAAATATCCTGGTTATGAACATAAAAAATATTTGAAATACCAGATTATGTCAAAAAAGAAAATAAATTATAAGGTATTTATTCCAGGTGGTTTAGCACTAATTGGTCTCGGTGTTGTCTTTATGGCAGCAGTGAATTTAGCAATGGGAATAGTATTCATTGCAGCTGGTATCTCATGGTTGGCTATAGGTATTGTTAACAGATCAAAAGAATAAAAAACTAAGAAGTATAATTATACAAACCGGGACAGTAACAATGAACAAGCCCACAGCAGAAAACGCTGTAGAACAAACCACTAAAGCCGACTGTGACGCGTGTCATGCCCTTCTCAGAAAAAGCAAATCCCGCGCCACGCTACGGCGGCATAGCTCCACCGTTCTGCGATCTCATATTGAGAAAGGAAATAGTTAAGAGATACGTATATTTAGAAGTTGTGCCCAATGAAAGGCTTGATCTATATGAATAAGATATTATGATATTCAACTACATACATTGGAATCCAGATCCTGAAATAGTCAACATTTTTGGTTTATCAATCAGGTATTATGGACTATTATTTGTAACCGGGTTAATTCTTTCCCTCTATATTCTTGGATGGATCTTCAAGAAAGAAAACATCCCATCAAAGAATTTGGAACGGCTTTCCATATACGGAATGATTGGTATACTGGCAGGAGCACGACTTGGACATTGTTTATTCTATGAACCATCATATTTTCTAGCTCATCCCCTTGAGATGTTCTTACCGATAAGAATCTTACCAGAGGGAGGAGTTAAATTCACCGGATATCAAGGACTGGCAAGCCATGGAGGCGCGCTAGGATTAATAGTTGCATTATACTTCTACTCCCGAAAGACTAAACACTCCTTGATTGACACAATTGATTTAATCGCTGTTGTTGCTGGATTAGGAGGTGGCTTTATTAGATTAGCTAATCTGATGAATTCTGAGATCATCGGAAAACCCTCCACAGTGTCGTGGTCGTTCATTTTTGAACGCATTGATAACGTGCCAAGGCATCCTGCTCAACTATACGAGGCGATTTCGTATTTTCTGATATTCGCAATAATGATGGTACTCTACAAAACCAAACGAAAGAAGTTTAGAAATGGGAGCCTTTTTGGACTTGTTCTTATTTTAATATTCGTAGCTCGCTTTTTTATTGAAATTCTTAAAGAGAATCAGGTGGGTTTTGAAGAAGGAATGAAGTTTAACATGGGGCAAATTTTAAGTCTTCCCTATATTTTGGTCGGGATCGGGTTTATGATATATGGAATAATTAAAACGAAACGCATAGCGTACAGTACAAGGTAAAAGCTAGATCGGAGAACAAATCACTGAAGCTGACCGCTGGCGCGTGTCACGCCCTTTGCAGCAATGGCAAAGACCGCGCTACACTACTGCGGCATAGTTCCACCATTAGGTCAATGATTATGGAAAATCCACTTTTAAATGATCCAGATGTTTTTCCAACTGCAGAAGTGTTGGAAAAGGTAATTGGTAAAATATATCCGGTATTCAGGGAGTTTATGAATACTGCAGAATCTGAAGACTTTAAATTAGATCCTGAATGGCGTTACTATAAAGATGGTAAGGCATGGCTTTGTAAAATATCCTTCAAGAAGAAAACAGTAGCTTGGTTATCTGTGTGGTCAGACTGTTTTAAGGTTGCATTTTATTTCACAGAAAAAAGTGGGGGAGGAATACCTGGATTAAAGATTAATGATTCAATAAAAGAGGACTATCTGAATCACGAACCAATAGGGAAATTGAAACCCCTTATTGTTGAGACAAGAATGAAGTCTCAATTAAGTGACATCAGTACTTTACTTAAGTATAAGATCGGAAAAACAATTTGGAGTTCTTAACAAGCATCTGAAGGCATTCAAAAACCTTGACATTGAAACAGAAGACTACGAATTGGCTTCAGAATATTTCAATGAAGCGCGTAAACATGGCATCCAGGGATCAAATACTGATTTCTTACTT
>JBDLIU010000552.1:0-2716 GCA_039714715.1 Bacteroidota bacterium | reverse complement strand
GAAGAGAAAGTTGAGCTTCTTGGAGGTAACGGAATGAAAACTATGGTAAATAATCGCCTCGATATACCTGAGATAATAATGACTGATGGTCCTCTGGGTCCCAATATCAAAAAGCACTCTACTAATTATTCAGCAATGATAAATTTAGCTGCTACTTTTAATACTGATTTAATGTATAGGGTTGCTGAAGAAATTGGTGCTGAAACACGAGTTTCTGGACGCAATATGTTACTTGGACCAAACATAAATGTTGCACGGGCACCTCATGGAGGAAGAATATTCGAAGGCTTTGGAGAAGATCCTTATCTAATATCCCAAATGGTTGTACCCTATGTTAAAGGTGTACAAAGTAAACGGGTTATTACTTGTACAAAACATTTTGTTGCCAATAATCAGGAGTGGAACAGGTTCGATGTTAGTGCTGAAATTGATGAACGTACACTGCGTGAGATTTATTTTCCTGCATTTAAAGCTGCTATTCAAAAAGCAGACACATGGACAATAATGGCGGCATATAACAGGTTTCGAGAAATTTATGCATGCGAGAATAAATATCTTCTTCAAGATGTATTGAAAGATGAATGGGGATTTACGGGGATAGCGGTCTCAGATTGGGGTGGTGCACGAACGACAATTCCTATGGCTAAATCAGGGTTGGATTTGGAAATGCCATTTGGTAAATATTATGGTGAAAAATTACTTCAAGCTGTTAAGGAAGGAAAAGTATCCGAAAAATTATTAGATGACAAAGTAAGCCGTATTTTAAGTGTTATGTTTAAAGCCGGATTATTTGATGAATCTATTGACACATATGGAGGTCATTCGGATGATGAAGGACGCAGAAGGCTTGCAAAAAAGGTTGCTGACCAAAGTATAGTTCTGCTTAAAAATACTTGCCTGCCAGGGCAGGATAATAAATTCCTTCCATTAAACATCAATAAAATAAAAACAATTGCTGTTATAGGGCCCAACGGTGGAGAAGCGAGCATGACCGGAGGAGGAAGTGGTAAACTAATAGGGAATTATAGTGTGTCACCTTATGAGGCAATCATAAACAAAATTGGCGATAAAGTTAAAGTGAAATTTGCAAGAGGAATTCCGGCGCGCTCATTAGATATGCCAATAGCCGGCCCTGAGTTTTATTTAACAAAAGAGGGAGAACCGGGAATATATGCTGAGTATTTTAATAATAAAGAAGTAGAAGGAGAACCCGATTTAACTCGTATTGAAAAATCAATCGACTTTAACTGGGGATGGGGAATTGACAGAAACGATGGATCTCCCGGATCACCTGATCCTGATATTATACGCCCAAACAAATGGTCGGCAAGGTGGACAGGTAAGTTCAAGTCGCCTGGAGAGGGGTGGTATGAAATAGGATTGCGTTCTGATAACGGTGTTCGCATGTATCTTGACGAAGAAAAAATTCTTGATGCATGGATTGATGGGAAATCAGGAAAGTTTAAGGTTGCCCGTTACAAGTTTGTAAAAGATAAATGGTACGATCTTAAAATTGATTTTTATGAAAATATAGGTAGTTGTCGTTGTAAACTGGGATTTGCTCCTTATGATCCGGGTACAATGACCAAAGATGCTGTAAAACTTGCCACCGAATCAGATGTTGTAATACTTGCAATGGGATTAGACAAAGAGATGGAAGGTGAAGGAGTTGACAGAAAAATGCTTAATTTAGACGAAGACCAACTGAAACTAATTCAGGAAATATTAAAAGTCAACAAAAACGTTGTAATGGTACTTAACGGTGCTACACCAATTACAATGAATGAATGGATAGATGAAGTGCCTGTTTTAATAGATGCTTTATACCCTGGGCAGGAAGGGGCAAATGCCTTGGCAGATATTATATTTGGTGATGTTAATCCATCGGGTAAACTGCCACTTACATTCCCTAAGGATGAGAATAATACTCCTGTTGCTGAAACCTATCCCGGAACAAAAGAATTAGCAGACTATAGCGAAGGCATTTTTGTGGGTTATCGTTGGTATGATAAAGAAAACGTTGAACCTTTATTTCCATTTGGATATGGACTTTCATACACTACTTTTGAATATTCAGATCTAAAATTGTCATCAACAGAAATGAGTAAAAACGATACTCTTAAAGTTACTTTAACTATTAAGAATACAGGAATACTTGACGGTGACGAAATTGTACAGCTATATATAAACGACAAAGAAGCAAGTGTTGAGCGTGAAGTAAAAGCATTGAAAGGTTTTGTAAGGATTAGTTTGAAACAGGGTGAAAGCAAAACCGTTTCTTTTAAAATTGATAAAAGCCACCTTGTATTTTATGATGTTAATACTAAAAAGTGGATTACTGAAGCGGGTAAGTATGGAGTGTTAGTTGGATCTTCATCAAAAGATATTCGATTAACAGAAAACGTTATTTTATTGGAATAATAAATTGAGCTGCACAAAAAAGGATATAGCTATGTTAAAAACAATATTTTTTATAAGTGTTTCTATATTTCTTATCTCGCATGAAGAAATTAATTCACAACAAAACAAAACAAGTAATAAAACAATAGAAAGACCAGTTGAGATTGAAGCAATAACTGCTCCTTTCGAAATGCCTCAACTGAAAAAACCTAAGTTTCCAGACAAAACCTTTAACATTATTAACTATGGTGCTAAGAGCGATGGAAAAACAAAGAATACAAAAGCATTTAAAGCAGCTATAGGTGCCTGTTCCGCT
>JBDLIU010000551.1:0-2725 GCA_039714715.1 Bacteroidota bacterium | reverse complement strand
CAGCCCTTAAATGGTTCTGTAATAAGAAACAAACACCTTTTGGCAAAAATAACCCTGAAAATAATTGATTATCTTTAAAATTTAAAGACAATATCTATGACAATTAAAACAGGCAAAAAAAACGCCTAAGTTTCCTCAGGCGTTTTTTCTATTTATAGATATCAGATTATTTGTTAACTATCAGTTTTTGAGTCATAACAGTACCATCAGAAAGTTGCATTATGCAATAATTCAATCCTGGCTTCAGAATGCCTTTCTTAATATCCACCTCATATAATCTTCCTGATTCAACATTGCCATTAAAAAGCTCTTTAATTTTCTTTCCTGTAATATCCATAAGAATTAAAGTAACATCTCCCTCAATTGATGACGAAAAAGAAACTGTTGTACTTTGATTAAAAGGATTCGGATATACTGAAAGTTCATTTCCATAAGTCTTTTCAGTTACGAATAATTGCCCCGATTTTGCAGGTGGACAATTATGGTCAGTGCCACATGCCGCAAGTATGTCCCCATGATTGATATGTTTTTCAACAGCTTCTACCGCAACACATATAGTTACTGATTTATCATCAACACCTATTTGTCCGGGAGGAATATGGCAAATTTCAACTTTATTTAATTCTTGACCACATCTAACATCTATTACACAAACCGTAAGATAGTCAGTATATGTACAACCATTTGCATCTGTTATTGTAACTGAATAATCAGTAGTGAACTCACCAGGACAAACAGTAATTTGCTGATTGGTTTCTCCAGTACTCCACATATATGAATATGGTGGCACACCTCCTATATCACCAGACCAACTAAGATTTGCACATTCGGCAGGAGGATAACCGTAATATACTGTTTGGTTTTCACCTGCATCAATCAGCAGTTTTGGAGGTACCTGTACTGTAACTGTAAAGGCATCACCAGGACAACTACCTGCTTCACTCTCGGGAGAAACTGTATAGACTGCAGCTGCTATTACACCTGTATTATTATACAGGGCTTCATTGATAAAATCTCCGCTACCAGGTCCGTTACCCCCTGTTAATCCATTATAATCGACAGTCCATGAAAAATTTGAGGCAACACTATTGCTAATTTTAGATTGTAAATCAATTGAAAACGGATCTTCAGAACAAAGAACATCTTCAATTGAATTTATTCCTACAGGAATTGGATATACAGTTTTATTAATAACAAAAGAGGAACCACTACAACCATCATAAAATGGAGTTAAAGTATAAACAGCAGTTATTGATGCAGAGCTATTATTAATTAAAGTCTCATCAATAGTTGTAACACATCCACCCGGGCAATCTCCATTACCACCAATCAATCCATTATAATCGACAGTCCAGGTATAAGAAGGAGTAACGATGTTGGCAGTTATTTTACTTTGTAAGTCTATACTAAAAGGATCATTTGAGCAGGTGCCGGACTCTGTATAGGAACTATTAAAAGCAGGCATACCTGGAGTCCCTATCCCAACGGCATACCAGGCATTTTTCACCTGAATTACTTCATTAGAACAAGCCCCATAAATATCTTCTGCTGAGGCTATTGCACCAGCCCTTGCCGAGGCATAGTTTGAGTTAGTTGTAAGTTTAACTACATTATTACGGTATGCAATTGCACGGGCGGCACCAAACCCAACACCTGAAACAGAATAAGAATTTCCATTATCATTTGTTCCTGTTGTCACAGTTCCGTTTCCCACACCTAACAAGTAAAACCAGTAGTTCTGAACCCCAGAGTTAGTATGTACCCCTCCATTATCAGAACAAGTTCCACAGGTACTTGCCCAGTTTGTTCCCAGGTAAGTATCAGGATCACCGTTAGCATTAGGATTTTGCAAAGATCGGATGGCACCATTGGTGCGATCATCTCCCATCAGCCAATCATTGGCACCTGTACTTCTGCGCTCAATGGCCTCACCAAAGATATCACTAAAAGATTCATTCAATGCACCGGATTCGCCCTGGTAGACAAGTTGAGAAGAAGAACCTGTGACGGCATGAGTATATCCATGACCAATAATATCCAACGTACCCCAGGAGTTGGCCAGCGTACCGGATGACCCTAAACCCACTTTCATGGTTCCTCCAGAAAAAGACATGGAAGCATTGTTTGTAGAAGTACACCCGGCAGGAGGAGAACAATCAAATACAGCATTGATATATCCTGTTACATCTCCATTTGAGTTATCATATGAATTCCGGCTATGGACATTTAAGAAATACAAATATGACTCTTTGGTATGCCAAAGAACTGTTGCACCGAAGCGTTCATTCATGGTAGTCCATGTATTAGTGGTATTTTCAATTTCAGTAGGGCTTGCAGTAAGGGTTGTACTACCCCAGTCACGAATCCAAATTTCTGCAGACTGAGAATCATCTTTCAGACGGAAATCGTGGGCAGTATATTTATCTGAGAATATGGTTTGTGATCCATTCCAGATAGTATTTACACTTGCAGAACTACAATCAGATTCCAACGGAAAGCTATTGACAATCTGGCCTGTAGTAGCATCTACTAATACGCGCTGAGAACTTGAGCTACCATCAGGATAAATGTCAAAGCGGTACGTCAGGCTAAAATTGCCTGGCTGATCAGAACCGCTGGCAGACCAACCCCAATACAGCTCTCCATGGGGGAAGTAAGTTGCATCGGAATTCCCGGACTTCCGTTTGATTTCACCTTCCCAGAAAGGATTCTCCCATATGTAGGT
>JBDLIU010000550.1:0-2726 GCA_039714715.1 Bacteroidota bacterium | reverse complement strand
TGCAAACCGTCAACCTGAGTTGTGAGGTGATTAAATGACCACAGAACAGAAAGTTATAAGAAAGCTCAGTGCCATCCTCAGTGCCGATGTCAAAGGGTACAGTCGTCTCATGTCAGAGGATGAAGCCCATACCATCAAAACCATCAAAGAGTACCGAAAAATCATAACAACAATAGTCAATGACCATTCCGGTCGTGTTGTTGATGCTCCAGGTGACAATATAATGGCTGAATTTTCCAGTGTCGTTAATGCTGTCCAAAGTTCCGTAGATATACAGAATGCACTGAAAGAAAAAAATGCAGAACTACCGGATGATAAACGCCTGGTGTTCCGTATTGGGGTCAATATTGGTGACGTAGTACAAGATGGTGATAGTCTGTATGGAGATGGAGTAAATATTGCTGCTCGTATCGAAGGATTAGCTGATCCCGGTGGTGTGTGCATTTCAAAAAATGCCTATAATCATATCCATAACAAATTGAACTTTGGCTATGAATATCTTGGCGATCATAGTGTAAAAAATATCAAGCAATCAGTAAGGGTTTACAAGATCCTGATGGATCAAAAAGATGCAGGTAAATTGATCGGTAAAAAACCAAAGTCGTTGGTGGGAAAATGGCTCTGGTCTGCAATTGTAGTGGCTGCAATAATTATCACCTCGATGGTTTGGTTAAATTTTAAAGAAAATCCAGCCATCTCCGAGATACCTTCCATCGCAGTCCTCCCATTCGACAATCTCAGCGATGATCCAGAGCAGGGATACCTTTCTGATGGCTTGACAGATGAACTTATAGGAGACTTAGCCAAGATAGACGATATTTTTGTCATATCTCGTAACTCAACGTTTACATACAAGGGAAAGGCTGTAAAGATTCGGCAGGTCGCAAAGGAGCTTAATGTTCGATACGTCCTTGAAGGCAGTTTCCAACGGTCAGGCAAAAAGGTGCGCATTAGAGCCCAGCTCATTGATGGCAAAACGGATCACCATATTTGGTCGGAAAGCTATGACGGGGTGATGGATGATATCTTTGAGTTGCAGGATGAGATTACTGGAAAGATTGTGGCTGCTCTGGCAATAACATTATCGGCTGATGAGAAGGAAAGGATCTCTGATAAAGGGACTGACAATATTTTAGCATATGAAAAGTATCTAAAAGGCTTAGAGCTTTATACTAAGCATACACCTGAAAGCGTTTTAGAATCGGAAAAGTATTATCTTCAAGCTTTAGAGTTAGATCCAAATTTCACAAGGGCATCCGCAGGATTAGCAATGACTTATATAGTGCTAAGCACAAATAAATTCTCAAAATTCTTCAATAAAAATCAGGTAGATAGGACGACATACCATTTCAAGGCTCGACATTTTGTCGAACAGGCGATGGAGCACCCAACATGGGAAGCGTATAGGGTTTCAGCATATTTGGATGTAGAGATGAGACATTATGATAAAGCACTTTCTTATGCTGAAAAAGCATACGCTTTGGCTCCGAATGAATCCCTAACCAATTTAACTTTGGGGGTTATCTTAGTCTGGCATGTTCGTGCAGAAGAGGCATTACCCTATATCGAAAAGTCAATAAAGCTTGATCCTCATTTTTTTGAAACACAGGCATTGTATAAGGCACTTGCTCACTTCACAATGGGTAATTACCAACAAAGTATAGATGTATTGCGGTATACCCTAACGCTCAACCCTGATTTTTCATGGCTCAAATTACTTTTAGCAGCTTCATATGGATTATTAGACCAAGAAAAGGAAGCCGCTAACACTTTAGAAGATTACCTAAAAAAAAGAATTTCAACAATCCCACTGTCTGCTAATTTATTCTATTATGTTTACCCATGGAAGGATCATAAAATATTTGATCATTTTTTTGAAGGGTTGGTAAAAGCTGGTTTTAAAGGAAATCCAAAATACTACAAAATTAGTAAGCAAGACAGATTAAATGGGAAAGAAATTAACAACTTATTTCTGGGCAGAACCATGATTATAGATAATCAGATGATTTGGAAAATAAGTAAAAATGGAGATGTCGAATTTCCTACTGGATCTGGTCCTAATGACCCAGTCTTAAAAGGAAAAACCTGGATTGAAAATGATACATCCTGCTTTCAATTTGAACAACTTTTTGGCGGAATCAAATTCTGCTCTGAGATGTACCGTAACACCGAGGCAGATACTAATAGTCAAAGTGCTTATATGGCCTTAAATGATAGTATCTTAAACTCGATTACAATTCAACAACTGAAATAACATAAATTTAATCCGGCCTTTGATGTCTCCAATCTATTCCTACTTTTGCGGGTGTTTGAAAAGTTGTGATAGAGGAGAAAATAATTCATAGACGTCCTTGTTGTTGACTGTCTTCTATTTTTTAACAAAAAAGCATGATAGACGCAATGTGATGACTTCAGTTTTATATCCCAGGTGAGCCTTATAACATGTATGTGTCGCTTTTGAAAGAAATCTTCAAACCACAACATTTTGTATGAATAAGATTCCAGTCTTTGATGTGAGATTCATCTATATGGGAAATCGCATGACCAAATAAATTAAGATCCCATGAAACTTTATTGGAGATAAAAATTAATGGCAATCGCTTAAATTTTGATCACGCAAAAGTTACACATACTTCCATGAGAAGGCTATATGTCAAGAGTTAATTCGTTCACGCATTACCCTTTCTATTTTATCCAACAAGTCTCGACCATCACGCTTCCATCCG
>JBDLIU010000549.1:0-2727 GCA_039714715.1 Bacteroidota bacterium | reverse complement strand
ACGCTCATCCTGTAACCATTCCAAGAACTCCACTACCGATTGTTTTGTTACATCCTTTATTGCCAGTTTATTTACACTAATACTCATTTTTTGCTCCATAAATTGGATAAACAAAATGAAGGTATACCGATAAGAGGATATGGTGTTTTTGCTGGCCCCAATTTCATGAGGTAGATAGTTTGCCAGAAAGCCTGTCAGATATTTCGAAAAATCAGTCGCTTTCATAATTCTCAATATTTGGAAAGACATTCAAACAAATCGCATCAACATCTTTGAGTAGTTCCGGGTATATTTCAGCTGTTAACCGGACATAAGAGTTAGTTGAATGGAGGGACTGGTGTCCCAGGTAAGTAGAAAGAATAGGTAATGAACAATAGAGATCCATACCAGTCTCTGCCATCATAGCTAAGGAATGAACACTGAAAGTATGGCGCAAATCATGCAAACGAGGTCCACGATTCTCTCCGAGATGGCTTATTCCGGCTCCTTTCAGGATTAACCTGAACTTCCTGTAAACAGCATCCCTTGTAATTGGTAAACCATTGCATGATATAAAGAAGTGTTCGTTTTCCGTTTGACAGTTAAGCTTGTTCCGATTTGTGACATAATCCCAGCAAACCATTGCCAATGATTGGGAAATAGGGATCATACGTTCCTTTCCATTTTTACTATCTCTGAGAATGAAGTACTTGTCATCCAGATTGATGTCTCGGTTCCTCAGAGCCAAGGCTTCACTTATCCTTACACCAGTAGCATACAAGAACCGGATCAAAACTGGAATGGAAAATATGATTGTTTTCATATATTTCTGTTTCGCTCGTAATTGGTCAGCAGCATGAAACAGAGCTGATATTTCTGCTTTTGAAAAAATATATGGAGTAAATGTTGTTCTAAGAACAGGTATTTGTGGAATGTAAGAGCGAATACCAATCTGGCACAGGTAAGCTGATAACTGACTAAGGCATATCATCCGGTGTTTTCGATAACATGATGATTCGTTTTCATTTTTCTTGCACCATGCATCAGAAAGTTCCCTGGTCACACCCAAGGTTTGTTCACCCCTCTGGACAGTGAACCGATCAAATATTGAATAGATGATCTCTTCTGTTTCATATTTAAAACCAAGTCCCCGCTTTAAGGCGATAAAATCTTTTATATGCTGAGAATATATTCCCAGAAAGCACCTCTCATTCATAAAAGAACCCTCCTTTCTGTGAATAAAAGAGTGGATCAATGGCCGGTATGTCAAGCATGCATTTCTTAAGCGAGTTCAGGTCCACCCGAAGATAATATTTGGTTGATTCTGACTTTTCATGGCCTAAGACTTCTGAGATAACCGGTAGTGTAACTCTGTTTTCCAATAAGAAGCCAGCCAAGCTATGACGGAGCGCATGAGGGCCGTGTTTCCTATTACCAGTATCGATTTCAGCTGCTGCAAAAGCATTTTGAACTATAGTTCCAACACCCGACCCACTCATGGGATTATATGGTGACCTGGCCACAAGGAAAACATGTGGGTCATCCGACACAGGACGGCCATATTTCAGATAATCAATCATTGCATTGCCTACTTCTGGCAATAAAGGAAGCTCCAGAGTATTATCAGTTTTGTATTGTCTGATTCGAATATTATTCCGTTCCCATTGTATATCCCTAAACTTAAGGTTGGTAATGTCAGAGGCCCTTAATCCGAGTCTTGCTGCCAATAGGATAATGGTATAATTACGTTTTCCTGCCTTGGACGCCCTGTCAATAGAGTTGATCAGGATTTCTACTTCCCGCTTCTTATATGTTGATGGGAGCTTTGGTTGTTTCCTAAAATTGTCTTTCGGAATAAGGTTAGAAATATCTGTGTCCAATATTTCCTGGTTATACAGATACCTGAAAAAATCCCGAAGTACACGGATTGCTATGTGTGGTAAAGAGGAATATCGAGGATCAAGTCCTTTCAAATAGAGCAGGAAGTGCAACTGATTAACAGCTTTAATCTCTGTAATCTCTTTGTCACTTAAAAATGCAAGAAACCGAGACAACTGTTGCTCATATTCTTCCAGAGTATGTTTAGCCAACTTTAAAGATGATTTATAGGCTAGATATTGGATCATTAATTTTCCTATTGAGCCCTCAAATACAGCAACCTCTTTTTTTGGAACGATAGTTCCGGTATCTATATATTCTCTCAAAACCTCCACCGCCCTAATCATATCCCGATCTCTTTTTGTCAGGTCACCAAAGTCCTGGTCACCATATGTATGCTCTAAAAAAGCATTGCAAATAGTCGAATCAAAAATCTTTATTTCCCGAGAGTTCATGTATTTCCGGATTCGGTTCCAGAGTACATGGTAGTGATGTAATGTGCCAGGTGCGCGTCTAAGTCTCTCTTTTAGGCATTTCGCCGCGCCTGCTGCTAATTCTTCAAAAATCCTTTGGTCTTTGTTCTCCATAACTAATTGGGTTTAATAGTGGAAACAGTACCACTAATACCCAAATTACGACCAAATGTTATGGAAAGGAATTACGGCATTCGGACACACTATTCTTTTGATTATGTGGATGATACTGAGAGTCACTTTACATAATCTTTTACTATGCATAACCCAGATTATGTAAATCTTTACATAACCTCGGCAGGAAAAACTACCTGTTTGCTGGATCTAACCGCGGGGCAGAACGGGCTGCAATGATGTATTCATTCTTCGCCACCTGTTCAAAGAATGAGGTAAATCC
>JBDLIU010000548.1:0-2730 GCA_039714715.1 Bacteroidota bacterium | reverse complement strand
TTACTTTTGGTTGGGTTTACTTACTTTTACTTTGATTGAAAAAGTTTGTAACTCTAAGTGGGAGATGTGATTAGGTAAAACTAAGAATAGGGAGGAGTGACTAAATCCATCCGCTACCGACCTCTTTTAATGCACCAAACCCGCTGATTATCAGCGGGTTTGGTTTTTCGGGGTGGCTAAATACTTTCTTATGAAGCTGTCAAACTGATTATCATTTGTTATAAAATGCTGTTTATCAGGCCACTTTGTTCTCATTAACTGGGTACTAAATGTGTAGGGACTTCAAGGACCTTATGTAATTCTTGCAAGCACTAATTAGATCAAGTCAATAGAAAGAACTGATTTATTTATTCGAAATGCAGTATATACTGATCCTCAATCTCTTGAATCTCTGTATCATTAAGTTCCTTAAACTCTTTTGTTCGGGCCCTTTTTGACAGTTTCCCATTATTCTGACTCAGGAATCTAATTAATAGAGCCACAATTCTATCTGGCATCTCAAAAGTATTATCCAACCAATCTTTCATCTTGTCGTAATTCTGCAAATACGATACCTCTTCTGGAATAATAGTGTTTATTGTGTGGTCAATACAATCAAATAAAAACTCTGCCTGTAGGCTTGCATCAAAGTACCTGTAGTAATCAATGGTCTCATTAAGAACTTTAACATTGTGATCCTTCGTGGATTCCCATTTAATAAAATCAAGTAGAGGTTGAGAGAATGACTCAAGCACCTTCCTGTATTCATCTATCTTTTCTAATATTGCAGAAGAAACTGGAAATATTATTCCTTGAGGAGTAAAGCCTGTCTTCGCTAAAACATGATGAATGATATAGCGATGGATCCTGCCATTTCCATCAACAAAAGGATGTATAAAAACAAAACCAAAGGCAATCTTTGCAGCAGTAAGCACAGGATGAAAACTCGATTTTTCAAGCAGCAAATCTGCATCCACTAAACCCTTAATCAGCTTTTCTAAATCTTGCCATTTTGCAGATATATGTTCAGGAATAGGCTCTCCTGTACTTCTATCATGCTCTCCAACAAATCCCTCTTCTAACCTAAGTCCCATTTTAATAAACCGACTACTCTTAATAACAATTTGCTGTAAGCGGAGTAATTCTTCATTTGATAAGGGCCTATTTCCAGCTTGACCAATTACTTTACCCCACCTGCTTGCTCTGGTGTGAGAAGGGGTTTCTCCTTCAATGTTGAAAGAAGCCTTAGAATCCCTTAACATTAGAAAAGCGGATGTTTTCAATAATATATCAGTATGTACATTTCTTACAAGGCCACTTGTTTTTTCTGATAAGTCGGTATTAATATAGTTATCCAGCTTTGCAGTTCTATTGATTAACGGACAGAAATCAATTGTTCCGGGGAGATTATTTCTTATTCTATGTCTTGGTGAGTTTGTTCCCTTCCCAACTGTGTATTGTAACTTATCATCTAATAAAGGGGAATAGTTGCCTTCCTTTAGATCTGACACTTTTATTCTTTGATTCATTAACCATTCATAAAGGAACCATATCCTACGACTGTACTGGCCTAATGGCTCCTTCCGAACCAACTCCTCAATGACTGAAGCTTTTACTCTTTCAAATAATTTCTTAAAAAAGAGAAGGTTTACCCCCTCATATTTTAAAGCAAATACGAGATTGCCAAACAAGGAATCTTGTGGTTTATGGCGCGGAGTATATATAATCCATTGTGTTGTTTTATATTGCCTTCGCTTTTCACTGATAAGAGCCAATTTTGAAGGAGCAGGCATTGGAATCGCTAAAGCTTCTATGATTGCCCCGTATCCAACCAAGGTCCCTTTCTCAGGTAGTTCTCGTCCGTGAAAAACATTTATTTCTTGGAAAAAATGGATTCTATTTATTATTCCCGGGGAAAATCGCTTAGTATTACTCATATTTTGTGAAATATATTTATCGCTAATGTACGTGAAAAATGCTTACAGTCCGTGAAATACAATTAAATATTCAAGAATATCGTGAAATACACTTATCATCTGTCTCCCCATGGTAACCATTCAGCTTAGTTCATGATGTTCATTTTGCTGGTAGCATTTTTTGGAGCTCTTAAGCTCCTCCCTTTTCCTGTTTTCGTTACTCTACTTTATATGTTTTATTAGGATAAAGATAATCAGCTATATAGGGTTTTAATCTTATGGTTTTCAGCTGCCTGTGCGTGTGCTTTGATGTTGACGCCCAGGTATAGTCTGTCGGTAAATCTCAGATTCAGGCCGTATCGCTGGTATACCAGTTGCCTTGCCGGGTAGGGTGCATAATAGTAGATTCCCTACTGGTGAACAAAGGAGAAGCGCCCGAATAAAAGGTCAAGTCCCACCAGCATTCAGCGTGACAATGAAACTCAGGTGGTTGCAGAGAATACAGAAAAGAAAGGTGAGATCTTTCTTATTGAGGCAAAACATACTGATCTTTACATTGGTGACTGAAGGGATTTTTGTAAACGCTGACTATCAGGACCTGCACCTAAACGCAACCCGGCATTCCGGGTATGCATCCTTTATGAAAGGAGAAAATTGAAAGGATATGAAAAGAATTGTACTCTTATTGGTCACTGTTTTCTTGCTGGCTATTCCGGTTAGTGCCGATCACTGGGTAAAGAGTTTCGGGGAGATGGATGGGGGTGTTGAGGTTGCAGGGGTGGTAACCGATTCAAAGAACTGTGTGATCATCACTGGCAGTTTCACCTCTGCCCGG
>JBDLIU010000547.1:0-2739 GCA_039714715.1 Bacteroidota bacterium | reverse complement strand
TGCAATCCATGTGTAATAGCTCAATCATTTCATCCACCACATATTATTTATTTTCACGGCCCTTATCCTCATCCCCGCCTTTTCTATCGTCCTTGCGAATAATCGAGACTCTGGACTCATTTGGTTTATTATTGTTTGCTTGTTTACTCTCAACACGTTGATGGCCCCATACCACATGGACAGTCAGCATTAGGACACGAATAACACATGCTGTTTTCTAGTGAAATTCCGCATTTTGAGCAAACCTTGTAACCTTCTATGTCTGGATAATGCGGTAATTTTCCTATAGTTGGTTTTTCAAGATCATCCATCCTTCTTTGCAAGTCCTCTAATTGCTTGCGTATTTCTGCTAAATCACAGGGCATGGCTACCTCCTTTGTTTAGTTGGTGGCGTAGGTCGGTGTAGTTAGTCATTCTATCGCCTCCCTATGCGCTACGATGTGGCGGTATTGGTCTTCCTTCTATTTCGCCGTTTTTGGATTTTTCCATTTGCATCCAATATGTTACCCATACATCTTCATCAAAAAAGTCATTAACCGGCGTTACCCATCCGTTTTCTTCTGCCATCGCTTCATAATAATCATAATCATTATCTTCTTCAAAATCTGCATGTTCCTTACAGGCTGAACATAAATCAGTTTCATTCCATGCTTCCGCACCACAACATGTACTTACTAACATACTAATCTCCTACGGTTAAATTCACTCAACATCTCAAAACTCTTATCCGCTTTCTTTGGTTTTCTTGTTGGTGGCTCCCATTTGTACGAGTCCAATCCCACCACTTGCCTGTTAGATATAAATATAATCTCTGCTTTCTTACGTTTCCAATGGTTTAAGATAGCATCGTATGTCTTTCCTGTGTATTCGCTCCACTGGGGTATAGACATTTTCCTTAATATTCCTTCATTGTCTTTACATTGGATATAGGTCTTTGGTTGGGTTGCTGTGTTGTTCATTCTAACTTTCCTGTTTTAAGGTTTTCTCTAATTTTCTGTAACCACAAATTACCACGCGCCCTGTGATTTTTAGATTCGTCTGATTCCAGTTTCAATAAGCTAGGTTCACTCTCCCAATTTTGATAGCAGGGAGGCAATGGTATAGGGTCTGCTTTACACGCTTCTGAGAATTGAATCATGTTTGGCGGGAACTCTCCACGATATGTATCAAGACCTCTTTTAATATCATCAACATCAAAATGCTTTAGTTCTTCATACCATTCTGCCTTTGCCATTTTCAAAACCCTTTCATCATCCCATTGGTTAGCCCATTGGTTTCCATATCTCGCCATGAGTTTTGCAAACAGTTTATTGATAACCAGTGTCGTCACACAAGTTGTCGATGAACCTTGTTGCTTTTGATTTGTATCCGTTTGGTTGTTTGTTTTTTGGAGGGAAGATTCCTTGCCATCCGTTAGCGATTGTTTCATCGACGCATTGCTGCTGCATACTGTAGTCGCCAAATCCGATAAGTTTTTCAATTTGTTTGTCCTCGCCTTTGATTGTGAGTTTTCTTATTTTTGATTCTTTCCTGTATTCGGTGTATTCATTCCATGCTGATAAATTCAATTCTTTTGGATAATCTCTTTCTTTAGTAATAACTGTAGAGTTATCTGTAGTAATAGTATTAAGCTCTTTAAGTGCCTTATCGTGTGAGTTTAAGTGCCTTACGCTGTCAGTTTTAGTGCCTTCGAGTTCGCACTTAATCTCTTTAAGTACCTTATTTGGTATATTTGGATAGTATTGATTGTGTGCCCACGCCTTGCCATCGAACCCCTTTTTCTTTGTTTCTAGCCATCCTTCTTCACGTAAAACCTGAATATATTTGCAGACAGTAGGTTCTGTTAAACTGGTTTCGTGGGCTATTCTTTTTACAGATGGATAACAGTTATCGCCGTTCTCATTCATCCATGTCATCAAATAACTTCCGATGTATTTGGCATTGGCTGGCAATTCAGATTTGAATATTAATTTTCGCCAGTTGAAGATAGAAAAAGATGTCATATATATTCCTAAGATTTAAGTATTGCACTTGATACAGGAATATTGTTAAAATATAACCTGTGTCCACAACACATAGAATACACCTCTCCGCTACCTTTAGCAATGTGAATTCGCATTAAAGCCTCTTAGTTGAGGTTTTTTTGTGCAAGTCTCACTTGCTGACGGTTTCATTGTCAACCTTGTTAATAGCCTCAATCAATAATTTATTCGTTTTTATTAACTGAGCATTTATTATGTCACCATAGAACACGCTTGAATTTTCAAACCTTTTCAATATATCTTCGTCTATTAATCCGTCGAAATCTGGCGCTGTTGGTAATTCTATCTCGTAACTCACTTCCTCACCCTCCAATAACCATGTATGGTTTTAGTGTTTTATAGATAATCTTCAGCTAATTCTTCAGTCCATTCGCCAACCACTTCATATTTTGCTTGACTCTCAGCCCCCTCTTTCCATACATCGTATGCAATTTTTTCAGCTTCTTCTACATCTTCGGCTTCGACTTCTTCATATTCTTCGCCATATCCATAATCAACCATAATTATATATTTCATCTGCTTTCCCTCTTTTTAATAACCTTTCGTAGCTTCTTTAGTAGCCAACGGGGGAGTAGGCCACAGTTATCAGCTAGTGCCTGGTTCTCCTTGGTTGGGTCTTTGGGTTTTAGGAATATCATTTTGTTTTCCTGCCCTCAACCGTTGTGTGTCCTGATGAGTAGTAACTACCATCGCTCCT
>JBDLIU010000546.1:0-2744 GCA_039714715.1 Bacteroidota bacterium | reverse complement strand
ATCGTGGAGAATTGTTTTAAACATGGTATTAAAGGAGAGACTGCTTCCTCCTTTGTAGATATCGGTATCTACATCAATGACGGCACAATTGCTCTATCCACTAAAAACAACATTGGAATGGTAGACAGTGTTGAAAGATCCAAATCGAGTGGAACAGGCCTTGGTAATCTAAAACAACGATTAGAACTCATCTATCCTGAAAAACACCAATTAAAAATTGTCCAAAAGGATAATATTTATGCTGTCAGTCTTAATATTGAGTTATGATCAGATGTCTAATAGTTGATGATGAGCCTTTGTCGCTGGATGTGCTGGAAAGATACATCAACGACATCCCAGATCTTGAGCTAGCAGGAAGAAGCCTTGATGCTTTTGATGCTATGACCAAATTGAAGGAGCTGGAAGTGGACTTGCTGTTCCTGGATATTAACATGCCCAAGTTGTCTGGAATTAATATGTTGAAATCAATTGAAGTTCATCCGGAGGTGATCATTACCACTGCTTATCCGGAATATGCTGTTGAAGGTTTCGAATTGGATGTGCTTGATTATCTGGTTAAACCAATTTCTTTCGAAAGGTTTGTGAAAGCAGTAAAAAAAGCACAAAAAAAACTGCAAGAGGAAGCGACCATTCAGTCTATTGGTGATCAATCTTTCATCATGGTGAAAGTGAATAAGAAACTATATAAGATTCCTCATTCAGAAATCAAGTATGTAGAATCGATGGGTGATTTTGTGAAAATCCATACAAGGGACAAGGTTCATATCGTTAGCAACACACTGAAGAATATTGAAGAAGAATTGCCCGGCAACAAGTTTATCAGAACGCATAAATCCTACATCATATCAATCGATAGAATTAAATACCTTGAAGGAAATCAAATTAGGGTAGACACTATATTTCTGCCTATTGGACTTACCTATAAAGAAAGTCTTCTTCAAAGATTGGATATAGATAAAAACAAGAAAGGTTAGTCTTCAGAAAGGACAATTATCAGGTCATCCTCTTTAAATCTAACGGGTTTTGATTTTTGAGGATTGAGTACTATGCCATAATTCTCGTTTTCATCCTGGGCATCTTCCAGCATGCGATAACCAATAGCTATTTCACCTTTTCTACAAGCCGCTTCCAGAACTGTATTGAAACTCACTTCACCTCCCGTTTTAACATAGCCGTTAACTGGTTTTAAGTATATCTCATTACCTTCCGATTTAAACAACTGATCAAAAATCTGCATTAAGTATTTATTTTCAGACACCTGGCTTAGCATTAAGGAAATCATATTATCGCTAATAATAAAATCATCAGCCTCCGTTACTCTTGCCAGCTCCCTGTTTTTAGCATCCAACATTTCGCTAACAATGTTTAGTTTAATTCCCTGCTCCTCTGCAATATTTCTAAGGTGTAGTAAAGTGATCAGGGTATTAGCATCTGCTTGTTGGGTGTCAAATTTATCCTGATAACTAAGGATAATTAAATGATCGTATTGTTTTACATCCAATCCTTCCAGGACATGCTTATCTGCTGTATTTGCTCGTTTATGAACTATGTTAGTATTCTCACATTCATTATTCAGTTTATCAATAGTTTTTTCTAAGTTCTTAAGGCTTGCCACCACCTGAATTGAAGCATTTGACTGAGAATAACTAGCCAACTCCCTTATAATAATATTAGCTCTGTGGTTCCACCCAAGAATTAAAATATTATCATGATGCACCCCCGGAGCCTTTGTATCTCTCATTATTTCTTCATTCACCTCATTATTTTTCCCTGTATAAATAACCTTATCATCATCCTCACTAATCGTAATAACTTTAGTCCCGGGAGTAATCTCCGTATCACATTCAGGATTTAATAATATTTTCTGATCGGGTTGTTGTAAACCAATTACTGCAGATTTGTCATAAGAAAATATAGCATCTAAAAATGTTTTGCCTATCAGTTTGGGCTCCTCCGTGAAATATATTTCATCTCCATCGAAATCAAGCAGATCCGTATACACAATACTCAATCCTGCCTGTCTGCTGGTCTGAACCAATATTCTTGACACAAACTCATCTGATAATATAAGTTCAACATTATTACGGCCAACCATTTTAGCCACTTCCAGGTTTTTCTTGCTTTCTATTTCTGCAACTATATGGAAATTGGGTTTACTGTTATTAAGATTCTTGGTGATAGCCAGGATTGATTTTATTATTTCAGCATCAGAATTTTCACTTTTACTTCCAAGGGCTATTATCGATTTTGCATTCTTAGGATTAGCTATTTCAAGGTCATTAATGTCAATTGGGTTACCTGAACGAAATATTAATCTAGTGTTTTTAAAGCTGTGAAGTCTATTTTTAACTTCATCTTCCATCTCCACCTTATCTCTATTGGCAAGAATAACAATTACAGGATCTTTTTGATTTTCATTGGCAATTACAAGCTCAGAAATTATAGTATATATTTTTGATGACCAACCTAATATTAACGTATGACCATTCTCCAGTACTTTGCTTCTTCCCTTTCTTAAATCATTGACTTTGGTAATGATCCCATTACTCATCAAACCAATAAAAGTACTCAGCATCAAGATACCATATGATGTAACGATTAACATTAAAATACGAAAAGACCAGCCACGATCCTCACCCATAGTTCCGGGATCAAGCGTTCTCATCAGGCTCATCCACATTGCCTCAAAATAACCAAGATTCGAATATCCTTCTGGTTTGATGTCAAGAATTAATACGATTGAA
>JBDLIU010000545.1:0-2752 GCA_039714715.1 Bacteroidota bacterium | reverse complement strand
TCAAGGTCAGCAGCCAGAATGTTTCCTTTATAATCGCTAAAAACTTCTTCCAGATCAACATTTCGAACATTTACCCTCGTTAAAGAACCTTTAGAGGCACTCACTACTTTCGGGTTGTAAACATCAACAGAATTAGTACTAAGCAAAACTGTTTCTAATCCAAACCAATCGGCAATCCTGATTATGGTTCCTAGATTGCCTGGATCATTGATCTGATCTATTGCAAGAATCACTGTATCATTCCTGATTTTAAAATCAGCATCTTGTTTCACCTCCACAACAGCCAGGGCAGTGTTATTACTTTTAAAAGAGCCTAATCCCGATAAAACTGATGCACTACAAGTATATACCTCAAACATCTCTTCATCTGGGGTCAGATTAGCAATAAATTCTTCGGTACAAATAACCTCCTTCACCTTGAAATCAGAGCGAATAAACTCCAAAACAGACTTCTCACCTTCAACAATAAAACAACCTTCTTGGTTACGGTTTTTCTTTAGTTGTAATGACTTAATATATTTGGCTTTTAATTTAGTGAGTGGTTTCATCAATTTGAAAAATTATTTTAACCCATTTGTAATTTCATTACTAGCTTACCTTTCGTTTGGCTGTATTGGAACAAAACACCTCAAAGAAGGAGAATATCTCCTTTATAACCAAAAAGTGGAGGCTCCTAAAGAAGTTTCAAAGGACGAACTTGACAATCAATATACACAAAGACACAACAGTAGAATCTGGAAATTACCTATTGCTCCCTATACCAACCTCTATTATTCCGGGCTAAAAAGATACGATACAACCAGGTACCAGGCTAAAAAACAGAAAATATCAAACAAGTTTGACCAAAAAATAGCCAATGCAGGATCAAAAGAAAAAAAAGTAAGGCGTCTGGAAAGGAAGCAGGAAAGCAAATTAGACAAAATCAATAAGATTATCGAGGAAGGAAACCTTAGAATGCGATGGGGCGAACCTATCGTTGTGTTTGACAGCAGCAAAGTAAAGCGGACAAAACGTAACCTGGAAGTGTTTATGCACTCTAATGGATGGTTGCATGCCGAAGCTGATTATGCAATAAAATATAATAAGAAGATTGCCACAGTAAATTATAGTATTGAGGAAGGTCCGAGATACGTAATCGACACCTTATTTTATTCTATTGCAGATAAAGATGTAAAGAGTATTGTAATGGATCATCAGGAGAAAAGTCTGGTGAAACAAGGTGAGCATTATAGCCAGGATAACCTGCGTAATGAAAGAATCAGGATCGATGAATTGTTAAAAAACAATGGCTATTTCGACTTCAGCAGACAGTACATCAGATTCAGGATTGATTCAACCGGTGGCAACCATAGCATAAAAATTCAGCTTCAAATATTATCACCCTCAAATCTTAGTGCACATAAATCATTCACAGTGGATTCCGTCAATTTTAATGTTGATATATCTGGAACTCAAAAGCATATAAATCCTAAGCCATTTGTATATAAAGGAGTAACCTATAACTTTAATGAGCGCTATTATTCTGAAAAAGTACTAGGCAGAAGAATCCACTTAAAACCCGGTGAAGTATATAGTAAGCAAAATACCCTCGATACACAAAGGGAACTTGCCGGAATGGATATGTTTAAGTTTGTTAACATTAACTACGATTCTACTGCCAACAGGTTTCTTGCAAATATTTTTGTAAGCCCTTTACACAGATATCAATGGACCGCTGAGGCAGGATTAACTGTTACAAGATCACTTCCGGGTCCCTTTGCTTCTATAAGTTTAAAAAAACGAAATGTATTTAAAACACTGGGCATTCTTGAACTTAGTGGAAATATAGGTGTAGAAGGTGTTGCGGCTGCTTCTAATCCTGATGCTGTATTGGCCAGCCTGGAGGCAGGAGGCATGGTTTCATTAACTTTTCCGAAGTTCTTTCTACCCATTACGGATGAGACAAAACAAAAACTGGGTTTTTACAATCCTAAAACGGTAGTTTCTGTGGGGGTTACTTTTACTGACAGGCCTGAATATTCCAGAAGTAACCTTTCGGCAGCCAATTATTATACCTGGCAACCTGAACAAAACCTTATCTATGATTTTAGACTAGCTGAAGTGGCGTTAACACGCACGTATGCTCTTGATTCTGCATACCATCAAAGATTGAAAGAACTAGAACTTAATGGCAACAATCTTATCAATTCATTCAGACCATCATTTATATCCAACCAACGACTTACGATAAGTCATAACAAGAATAATTATGGAAGGACTTTTGAGAACTCTTCGTATTTAAGTCTGATGTTTGAGCCGGGAGGCACCCTGACCAATTTATGGGCTAAGGATATTTTTGCTAAAGACAGTCTTGAAACATATGCCTACCTGAAAATAGATGCTGATTACAGGAAAAATATTAAGACCGGTAAAAGAAAGTCCGTTACTTTTAGAGTGAGATCCGGGATAGCTTACCCCTATGGAGAGAATGGATTATTACCTTATGAAAAATACTTTTTCTCCGGTGGTAGCATAAGTAACCGTGCATGGAAACCCAGGCGACTAGGCCCGGGGTCTTACAACCATGTTGAAGAAGATGGGCTGGTAAGTTATAGATTTGAGCAACAGGGCGAAATTATTTTTGAATCTAGTATAGAATACAGGCAGAAATTAGTTGGTTTCCTTGAATGGGCTGCTTTTGTGGATGCCGGTAATATCTGGACAATTAATGAAGATCCAACGAGACCAGGTGCACAGTTTCAGCTTAATAGGT
>JBDLIU010000544.1:0-2754 GCA_039714715.1 Bacteroidota bacterium | reverse complement strand
AAATGATCTTACCGGGGTTATTAAATGAATTTTCATTTGCTTCAACGGATAGTATTCCGTCATGAATACTGAATAGGAATCCGGTATTGGGCAAACCACCGGTCATACTGTTATATTCTGAATTGTACGGAGGAAAAGATATCTCCTGGGGAGTAACAGTGAAATAGGTCGAAGTATCTGATCTGGAGTAACAAAAATGTGCTATATAATATTCCGCAGCTGTATTTAGGTTTCCGGCTGAAAACTCCTCAAGTTTGTATGAATTAATATGATTATAAGTAGTGGCATCATATGTTAAAATACTGGGATTCTCTGGAGACGATATATCCCCTACAGTTGAGTTTGCAAGAATATATAAAATACCATTTGGATCAATATACATCTTTGTTGGGTTTTGATAATACACATCATTAGATGGATCTACTGGTAGGCTTATTACTTCTACAAGGTTATAGTTATTAGTGAAATCAGGACTCACAATGCATGCAGCATTGGATCCGAAATTCTCATTTTGACTTATTAAAAACTCATCCTTGAATGGATTGTAAATACAGTCACCTACTGGGCTTACGAAATCAGAAATATGAGTCAATAAAGGTGATGCCTCATCAGGCTCATAGATATAAAAGCCTGATTTTTTATAATTTAGCTTGTTAAAGAAACAAATCCTGGTCCCATCCTGGTTTGCTACAGCATGATAAACAGGATAATATCTATGTTCTGTAGGCGTATGATTAACACTTCCGTTATCTACGGTAAACTGTTCTATTTTTCCACCAATATGGTTGATAATTAAACCAATCGTATTATCTCCAGAAGCGCCATTGCCAAAAAAATTATTCTCAGCTGATATGATAGTACTGAAATTGAAGGTGGTTACTGTGTTGATAAGCTTAAGTACTTCGTCCTTTTTACTTATAAGAATTTGACCGTTTATATTTGTCAAATGTGTTGAAGAGTTAATATCAATTCCTGGTTTAGGTGGATTATTGGGGTCATTGGTTGATATTGTTGTAAAGGAGGAAAACGATGTTCCGTTGAAATGTGATCTTGCTATATCAGAAACAGAATCATCGGAAAATACAATATCATCGGGATGAGCTGAATAAGAAATAACAAGGTGTTGAGTAGACGGAATAAACTCTGCATCATAAATACGTTGATTCGGCGCAGCGATTGTTGCTAGATTGCCTACAGGATCATAAGCGTCAAGAACATATATTAGCGGCGGAATACTATCAGGTTCTACAAGCTGGTTTTGTCTAAATCTGTATGGTAGCGTGATAATCTTGTGATTATCTTCAATATACATCATTCTTCCGAATTTGTAATTCATTGGTTCTCCTGACACAGAATCAGCCCCATAAATATTATTCGGAACAACTATGCTGTCAATCATGTTAGGAGGTACACTTGAATTATCAGATAGCTCCCAGATTTCGATTTCATTAAACTTTGCAATATATAGATAATCAGGAGGTTCAGGAAACCCTGGCCGGTTGAATTCAAAATCACATATGTTTATATCCCTGTAGTGTGATAGGCTATCTAGTATGCTTTTTCCATTATACTCATAATACTCATCAGGATTGCCATAGTCATCAACATTATAGATTACAAATCTTATAGTATCAGGAAACTGAAATATCTTTATCACACTGTCCCCAGTGCCATTAAGAACAATCACTTTATCACCTGCATAGGCAAAAAATAAACCATTTGCAGAAATAATATCATAAATTCCAGATGCATAGTTATTATTGACACTTACGTCAGGAATACTGATATTCTCAACAAAAGTTAATTGAGCTATTGCATGAAAGGCACTCAAAACTTTGATTAGGACAATAATTGCAGTAATCCTGATCACTTTGCTGATTGATTCTTTAATTCTCTTCATTTCTATTGGTCTTAAGGTTTGCCTAAATATACGAAATATGCCATTGCAATACAACTGTGTAAGTGGTTGCATATTTGAATGATTGTTAAAAATCCATAATTTAAAACATACATACTCTTCCATCTACCCAAAATGCCTATTTTCGCTACCTGATTCAAAAGCATAATCGACTTCCATGGATAATTACACCAAACTGAACCGCCTCATCGGGTGGATCGTATTCCTGATTGCCACACTCGTTTACTTCTTAACCCTCGAACCAACCGCCTCATGGTGGGATTGCGGGGAGTATATTGCCACTGCCTATAAGCTGCAGGTTGGCCACCCGCCGGGTGCCCCTCTATTCCAGTTGCTGGGGCGCTTCTTCTCATTGTTTGCATTCGGTGATACGGCAAACGTAGCCCTCATGGTCAACGCCATGTCGGCGCTGAGCAGCAGCTTTACCATACTTTTCCTGTTCTGGACCATCTCTCACCTTCTGAAAAAGATAATCATTAGCAATCCGGACAAAGCCACCAGGGCTGAACTAATCGTTGTACTTGGTGGTGCTTTTGTCGGGGCTCTGGCTTACACATTCTCAGACACCTTCTGGTTCTCAGCAGTTGAAGGAGAGGTATATGCCACATCATCCCTTTTCACAGCTGTAGTGTTCTGGGCCATACTGAAATGGGAGAATAATGCAGATGAAAAGTATTCAAACAGATGGCTTGTCCTTATTGCCTACCTTATCGGACTCTCAATTGGAGTACACCTCCTTAACCTCCTTGCCATTCCGGCAATCATACTTGTATACTATTTCAGAAAATATGAAGTAACACAAAAAGGGTTGATTCTTGCTATCCTGGCAGCAGTAG
>JBDLIU010000543.1:0-2755 GCA_039714715.1 Bacteroidota bacterium | reverse complement strand
GCGCAGTTGTAGCCAATCCGGGTCTTATCCTGGCTGATGAACCAACCGGGAACCTCGATTCGAAAAATGGCATTGAAGTGATGAACCTGTTATCTGAGCTCAACCAGGAGGGCACCACCATTATAATGGTAACACATAGTGATCGTGATGCCGGTTATGCGCACAGGGTGATTAATTTGTTCGATGGACAGGTAATTATGGAGAAGATGAATTAATCGCCTTAAAACCACCAAAATAAGAAATTCAAAACCCAGCGCTCATGATTAAGAATTATTTTAAAATCGCCATTGCCAACCTTTCTAAAAGTAAAGTTTATTCACTCATAAGTATTTCCAGCCTGACCTTAGGATTAGCGGTTTGTATTCTGCTCTTATTGTATGTATCGCACGAATTAAGCTTCGACCGTTATCACAAAAAAGCAGATAACATTTATAGATTATGCCAGGAAGAACACCCTTACCAGGCTCCGGGAGCAGCAAGGTTGTTGCAAGATAATTTACCGGAAATAAAAAAGTCGGCCCGGATATTAGACAGAGATAATATTACCGTACAAGTTGACGACAAGCGATTTAAAGAAGATCTGGTTGCCTGGGTGGATGCAGAACTTTTTGAGATCTTCTCATTTAAGTTCTTGAAAGGTACACCTGATCATTCGCTGCAGCAAACAGGCACTATGGTAATCACAGAAAGTACTGCTTACAGGTATTTTGGTGATGAAGATCCCATAGGAAAAATGCTTAAGGTGGAGAATGAATATAATTATATCATCACTGGAGTTATTGAAGATATCCCGCAAAATTCCCACTTCACATTCGATATTTTTATGACGCTCGAAGATGGAGACATGATGTTTGAGGATGATTGGATGGATAGCTGGGGATGGTGCAATTTTCTGGTATACTTCGAGATACAAAGTGAGTTTTCAAAACCTGAACTGGAAGCAAAGGTTTGTCAATTAATGCAGACTCAGATCGACCCTGAAGGCCCACTGCCTGTATTTTCAGTTCAAAACCTAAAGGACATTCATCTCTATTCCGCACACTTTCTGGGTGATATTCAACCTCAAAACAGCATCACCTATGTGTTGATCTTTTCAGCCATTGGTCTTCTTATTTTACTCATCGCCTGTTTCAATTATATTAACTTGCTTACTGCAAATGCAACTACCCGGGGAACAGAAATAGGTGTAAGAAAAGCTTTTGGCGCCTCGCGCAAACAACTGGCTATACAATACATTTCCGAATCTTTTATCGTGATTATTGTTTCCTTATTTCTATCGATCCTTATTATTCGAATGGGCTTACCCATATTCAACGAACTTTCGGGTAAAGAGCTTTCGTTTTCTATCCTGGCCGATATAAATATTATTTTAAGTATTCTGGGAATGGTATTGATCGTAGGCGTTGTGGCAGGATGGTACCCGGCCTTTATCCTTTCCTCTTATAGTCCGACCAAAGCACTCAAATCTTCAAAAATTAGTGTAGGTTCTAAATTTCAAATTAAGAAAATACTTGTTGGCGCTCAATTTACGATCGTGATCGTGCTAATAGCATGTGCAACCATAATGTTTCGACAAATTAATTTTTTAAAAACCAAAGATTTAGGCTTCGAAAAGGAGGCCGTTATTACAACAATTTTTGATTATGGCGAGGAAGAAGAATACAACACCTTACGACATGCTCTTCTGAGCCAAAGTTATGTATCCAATGTATCAGTAGCAAGCTGTATTCCTTCGGGTTCTCTCAGTACTGTAGGAGTTGTACAAGTTGAAGGAGAAACAGAATTCATCGAAATACCATATGTACATGTAAATTTCGACTATTTCAAAACGTTAGGCATTGAAGCAATACAAGGTCGATTGTTTTCAGAGGAACTTAAAACGGATGTAACAGAATCTGTTATTCTAAATGAAGAGGCAGTAAAACATTTGGGTCTAGAGGGCAACCCCATCGGACAAACACTTGAATGTATTTGGCCAAGATCTAGGCGACACATTATAGGAGTTATTGGCGATGTTTACTTTGAACCGCTTCATAATAAAGTTAAACCTATTGTATTTTCATTTTATTATCCCTGGGTATATCATCTGATCGTTAAGGTAAACCCATCTGATGCCAAGGGTTCTATGGAGTCCGTTACTAAAATCTGTCAAAGTCTTTATCCCGATGAGGTAATTGAATTTAGCTTCCTTGATAACATCCTTCAGCAACGCTATGAAAAAGATCAAAACACCTTTCGGCTTATGGGATATTTTGCTTTAGTGGCAATTATACTTGCCATAATGGGTTTGTTGGGGATGGCTTCTTTTATTTTAACAAACCGGACCAAAGAAATAGGTATCCGAAAAGTTAACGGAGCAAGTATAAGCGAAATCATGCAAATGTTGAACATGAGTTTCGTAAAATGGATAGCCATTGCTTTTATCATTGCAACGCCAATAGCATATTATAGCATGGAGAAATGGCTGGCAAATTTTGCCTATCAAACCCCATTAAGCTGGTGGATATTTGTACTGTCAGGTGTAATTACCATAGTCATTGTATTGCTTACGGTGAGCTGGCTAACATACCGGGCAGCGAGGAGAAACCCTATTGAAGCACTGAGGTATGAGTAAGAAAAAATGAAATAATAAACCCTTGTATTTAAATAGAAGAAAATATCTATTAATTTAGAAGAAGATGGTTCAAAAAAGTATAAAAATTGCAATACGTCGTTTGATTACCTTAAAGGTATACTCTTCGATAAATATCATTGG
>JBDLIU010000542.1:0-2776 GCA_039714715.1 Bacteroidota bacterium | reverse complement strand
ATTTTGGACGGATTATATTATGCCAAAGAAGGGCCATGGTATATGGTTCTTCACCGGAAGCACAACCTGCACTCCAAACACGAATTGGCGTATTCTTCCTCTTTAATGCGTCATTAACCAAAACTGGCAGCACTTCAGTGCCAACGTAGTCGAATACCAAGCGGTCTCTGTAAAAGCGGGAGATAGTTATACGACATAATTTGTCCAGAATTATCCACTCGTCAGAGTTTTCACCTAAATAATTCCTGTAGGATTCGATACCGGTCAAACCAAGTTCCAAAATACGTCGGTCTATGCGTTTACACACCTGTCGTCGAACTTTCCGGAATCCCTTCCATCTCAAATTGAGCTTGGGCAACACCCACTGGAGAAAATTGACACACCTGTTATCTTCCATAAAACCCACCACAAAGAGTTACCGATCACCTGTTCTGGCAAGGTCACAGATTTGTCCCAGCTAAACGGTCCAAATTTAAGCTAGTGAATTGATTCTCTCTTCTCCCTATATAGTTTTCCTGTATTCAGGCTGTATCGTTTAAGGAGATTAGAGATAATGCCATCGGGACGGTAACGCTTCCTATCCATAGTCATTCAAGGTACCTCAAGTTAATAAAACCAGTCAAAAACATAACATGAAACCGGACCGATTAATTGGGGAAGGTCAGGGTTACCTCATTTAACTATGATAACCGGGTTATCAACAAAAAAGGTAACTCGGTTTTTTTGCTCTTCCGGTAAACAAGTACCTATAAAATAATATCCAGAAAATACTAAAATAACATGATTGAAATGAACATAATATCCATGTTTTCTCAGGGGAAAACAAATGAGTTATTCGTTTCCATTTATTTTTTATAAAAGGAAAGATTGTGTTAATCTGTTTTCCGGATAAGGACTTTACGGAGATTTTTTGCAATGTGTTCTGAGTGGTGAGCGGTATTGCTTGATTTGTAGATGTTTAACTAAGTGAAAAAATTGAATATAATTAAAAAACAATATCCCATCAACAGCCCATTATCAATTAATTATATATTTGTTTTGTTGTTAATCGGCTGGTCACTTATCATCGCCTTTCTCATAAGTTGGAATATCAATTCCGAAAAAAACAACATAAATACAATACTTCTTTCACAGGCGCGTTCTTTTTTTCAACAAATAGTAACAACAAGGTATTGGAATGCTTTACATGGTGGAGTATATGTGCCGATCACCGAAAAAAACAAACCAAATCCCTATCTAACCATTCCCAACAGGGACATTGAGACTAAGGACGGACTATCGTTAACCTTAATAAACCCTGCATACATGACTCGTCAAATTGCAGAACTTGCTTTGGATCGTGACCATGTTTTTTTTCATATTACAAGCAACACACTTATTCGTCCTGCTAACGCCCCAGAGGAATGGGAAAGTAATGCGCTAAATTCTTTTTTAACCGAGCAAAAAGAATATTATGATTGGTGGACGGATGAAAATGGGAACAGGTTATTTAGGTACATGGCTCCTCTTTGGACCAAACCACCTTGTTTAAAATGTCATAATGCTGCACAACAACAACCTGAAGATCAATTAAGAGGGGGTATTAGTGTAACTATTCCAGCTGAAACAATTTTACATGATCAAGATGAACGTATCAGATTTATGTTTCTAACCTATATCTTTTTATGGTTTATTGGCACTTTTGGGCTATCTGTATTTTACAGATTTGTAAAAAAAGGAATTAAACAACAAGAAGATTTTGTCAAACAACTTGAGAAGACATTACAGGGATTTATTCCTATATGCTCCTGGTGTAAGAGTATTAGAAAAGATGAAGGAAAATGGGAAAGACTTGAAAAATACATCCATGAGCATTCGCACGCAAAATTTACTCATAGTATCTGCCCTGATTGTGCAAAGAAACATTATCCTGAGTACAATATATCCAGTGATGATAAATGATAAATATCGAACAATTATCCCGGTTATATGACGATACCATCAAAACTTGCTATTCTGTAATAATAGCAATACAAGTCCTAGAAACTGTAGTTGCAAGGACTCTGTCCAACAATTGACAAAACCTATCCTGTAAGTGGTAGATTTTAAACCAACGCAGTTGACAGCCCATTCGTTTTTAGTGAGACATATAGTAAAAAGTAAAGATTATGGGAAGGTTGAGTGTTGGAAGGCAAGCATTCGGTTAAGATATGAACAATAAGGTTAAGTTCCTCTTGTCCTTTCCCTGTTAATCTCGCCTGTGGCTTTCTTTCACTCTCTTTCCCAAAAAGCTGTAAAAGATTTCATAAATGATTTAATTGTAAATAATCCATTCATGGGGTGGCAATTCTCAAGCCAGATATCGATCCGGTTGAAAAAATTGGGAAAGAGTGGTAGCAGAACAGGATGTTGTTTGCTAAATAGAAAATTGCTTGATGAATCAACCGAAGCAGAGTGACTCGTAAAAAACATTTAAATCAAAAGGAGGTGCGTCATGCAGAAGTGGGAATGCCCTTGCGGCTATATTTACGATCCCGAAGAAGGTGACTATGAGAACGGAGTTGACCCTGGAACTCCGTGGGAAAAAGTACCTGCAGACTGGGTTTGTCCTAAATGCGGCGCAGAAAAAGATGTGTTCTGGGAAGCTGATTAAGTACTCGTAGGATCTGATGGGTCGGGCTCAGCCTGACCCTTTCAGAGATAAAGGGTACCTTGAAAAATTAGATTTTTCGTTCAAGGTCAGATAAGCGAAGACTTCGAGGCATGCAAGAAAATTTACCACAGGCATATAGTTGAT
>JBDLIU010000541.1:0-2787 GCA_039714715.1 Bacteroidota bacterium | reverse complement strand
TTGACCATCCTTCGCCGGAATGAGACAAATTAATTAAACATCAGAATACCAGAGCTTTTGCCTTGTCAACCGAAATCGGCATGAAGTGGTCAAGTGGTCGGTTTTTTCCAACAACTACAAAATTGAGTACATCTATAAGAATACCATTCTAAATAGGGTGCTTCTTGGGAGGCACTCATTTAATACTGCACATATGATTACTGAGTTCAGAATAGGTAGTAGAAGATTTTAAATGGATCTACCACTGTTTATGAAATTAGAACGGAATATGATTCGTACACCCGGCTTATGGATCAGGTCAATGTATAATAGGATGTTTGAGTTCATTTATGTATTAACATCAATGGTTAAGATTGCTAATAACAGGTAACATTTCACGATTGAATTCGTATTATCTTCAAGTTACAAACTCCAATAATTATGAAAAAAGTACCATTGTCAATTCTGCTTTTGTTTCTTATCTCTTGTCAAGAGAACCAACCCCCTGATGTAGGCATATTAAGTCCCTTAGATAATGCAATTTATGTTCAGGGTGAGGATATTGCCATATCTGTCAACGCTGAGGATCCAGATGGGACTATTGAAGAAGTTAGGCTTTTCCATAACAATGTAGGATTAGCTTCCCTGACTAGTTTCCCATATAATTACGAATTAAATTCTGAGGGTTTAGAACCAGGTTCGCACACAATCAAGGCCTTAGCTATTGATGATCAAGGCTTGGAGGCGACTGATGAACATATATTTCTGGTACATGAAAAGGAAACAAACGAAAATATATCTATAAATGGCTATGTTCAAAAGGGCCCTTATTTAAATGGAACCGGCATACTCATTACTGAATTGGATGCAAATCTTAATCAGACTGGTAAAAACTTCACAACACAAATTTCAGATAATACTGGTAGGTTTCACATCTCAAACATAGCTGTTGAATCTGATTTTTTGGAACTAAGAGCCGATGGCTTTTATTTCGACGAAATACTTGGCGAGACATCAAGTGCTCAACTAACTTTATTTGCGCTTGTGGATATTCAGGATTCTATTACAGTCAATATTAATATTTTAACACATTTGGAGAAAAGCCGTATTGAATATTTAATTAGTACTGGCCTATCCTTTTCAGAATCAAAACAAATCGCTCAAGAGGAAGTGCTGGCTCTTTTTCATATTAATAAAGAAAATGTGGTTCCTTCTGAATTTCTTGACATATCGAAAGTAGATGATGACAATGCAATACTTCTGGCCATCTCACTCATTCTACAATCAGGGCGACCAGTTGCAGAATTAACTGAAATACTGGCTAATATTGGTTCTGATATCCGAGAAGATGGTATTCTTGATAATCAGATCATTCAAGCCAGCCTTTTTAATAATGCCCATTACATTGATACGGTTGCAGTCAAATCGATTCTTGATACAAGATTCAGTTCACTCGATGTTGATGCAAAGATTTCAGCATTTGGAAAATATATAGATGAATACATGCGAAAACAGAATCCATACATAATAGAGTTTGACATACAGGATGCAACATGTTTTGGATTCGCAAACGGAAAAATAGATTTAAATGTTTCTGGAGGAACACCACCCTATTCCTATGATTGGATGCCTGGCGGGGAATCAACCGAGGATTTAGCGGGCTTATCGACGGGATCATACGAGGTTGGTATTACTGATGCAAATGGTTATTTCATAAGTAAATCTGTAACAATTAGTGAGCCTGAGGAGTTGAGGATTCAGTTAGAAAGTATTACAGATGAACTCAATGGCAGTACTGGAGCTGTAGATATTTCCGTGTTTGGAGGAACTGTACCATATTCTTACTCCTGGTCAAATGGAGATACAATTGAAGATCTGTCCAACTTAACATATGGTAATTATGGTGTTTCAGTAACTGATTCAAATGCTTGTAATGCATCAATCATTGCTAGTGTAAAGGGGTCATTCATTGATGGTCGGGATAATAAGGAGTATATTGCTACTCCTATTGGAGATCAAATCTGGATGGGTGAAAACCTTTCTTACCTTCCATCTGTACATCGTCCCTCCACTGGTTCAGAAACGGAATCTAACTATTATGTTTATAGTTATAATGGGACTGTTGTAGAGGAAGCTATGGCAGAGGCTAATTATAATACATTTGGAGTCCTTTATAATTGGATTGCAGCTCAGGAATCTTGCCCGGCAGGTTGGCATTTACCCTCGGATACAGAGTGGAAACAATTAGAGAAACAGCTGGGAATGACTGATGAAGAACTTAATCTGATCTGGGGAAGAGGAGAGGATAATAATATTGGTGGAAAACTGAAAGAGGCTGGTTCCCAGCACTGGTTAAGCCCAAATACAGGGGCCACAAATGAAAGTGGTTTTACAGCATTAGCAGGGGGCTACAGAAATGTATATGGGACTTTTGACCAATTTGGTTATGTAGCTTATTTTTGGTCATCGACACAAAATAATACGAAGGCATGGACAAGACTCCTTGATAAAGATGGCACATATATAAGCAGATCAGAATTATCAAAAATATTTGGCTTTTCAGTTAGGTGTGTGAAAGATTGATAGTTTAATTATAAAACCGCAGCCTAGCTTAACTCAGCGTCCACATTAATGGGGGAAGTCCAACCTTTAGGGTTAGTTTATTTTATAACGAGGAAGTAAAACGCTACCACCAAATTGAACATTTTGAACCCGCCCCTGCATTACACAAGGGCGGGTGAGCAAAGAAATATACCTTTTCTTATTTACCTGAATCTTTTAACTACTGCGTTTTTATCAGCTGTTTGG
>JBDLIU010000540.1:0-2788 GCA_039714715.1 Bacteroidota bacterium | reverse complement strand
TTGGACTTTTCCAGAATTATCTATTTTAATACCTTCATCGCCTCCATCGTTTGATAACCATTTATTATTCAATTTAATATTTTGGGAAGCAGTATGGTTGCCTAAATTATCTCCACTACCTGGTGTAGCTGCTATTGTTATTGTATTTGCTCCATCATTTGAAGTTATAGTTATATTACTTCCCTCTACTAAATCAACATTTCCTCCATCGTTGCTCACTCCATCTATACTGGATATAAGACTTGTTGCTATATCATCTGAGGTTATTGTGTTATCTGCTACTTTTGCACTATTTACTGCATTTTCTGCTATTGATGGATTTGGATAATTACCTACTAAATCTCCACCAGCTGTTCCTCCCGGCGGCAAGCTAACCAAACCACTTAGCTTTTCTTGTGTTACTGCTCCATCTTGAAGCTTTGCTGTACTTATTGTAGAATCCTCTACTGATTTACTCATTAAACTGTATACTGAAGATGTTAACTCTACCCTTGGTGATAATGCTTCTCCACCATCAATGCTCATTTCAATCCAGTATGGTTCATCGAATGGTAAATCAAGAATAGTTACTTTTCCAAGTATGACATTAAGTATCCCTCCAACAGTTGGGACAACTTGTGTCTCTTCCCACAACATAGTTCCATTGCTTGCTGAGTCATAAAGCTTAAAATTAAGTGAATGATCTCCATCTTCAATCACTGCACCCTCTGAATCAGTTAATACCCCTTGAAAACTTGTGGTTTGTGTTACTTGTCCTAAAGTGATTAGGCTTGTGATAAGTAAAAATGACAAAACTGAATATAGATTTCTCATAGCTCCTCCATTGTATAAAGTTGTTTTTACTGGTTAACGCATTTATATATAGCAAGCACATTTGCGAAATATTTACAAAGAAAGCGAGAATAGTTATTGCCACAAAAGAAACAAATAAGTATTTATGCTGATACCATATTACCTTGGGAGAAGCCCAATAGTCGTGGAAGAGAAAGTTCAATAGAGTATTCAGAACGTTCCTCTCAAGGTGGATTTAATCTTTCGATTATTAATTGTATTTATGAAAAGATACGGATAATGTCAAACTATTTAGATTGCTAGCAGCAAAGGGTATCTACCTTCACAGCCTTCCTTTTTATTTGTGATATTCATCATAACATTCTGTTAACAATAATGCTATATTATTGGTGTATAGCTTGAATCCCTATACATGATAGATTAGAGGTGAGTGGGCATGGGTTTGACTCTCACCTTTTTTATTTTATCGTAATAATAACATCTTATTAGTCTCAACAAATTCACCAGCACTTATTCTGTAAAAGTAAATTCCACTGGTCAACCCAGAGGCATCAAATTCTACTTCATAATTTCCAATAGGTTGTTCCCTATTGACTAGGATTGCTGTTTATCTACCCAAGACATCAAATACTTTGAGTGTTACATAACTTTGTTGTGGAATAGAGTAACTTATTTTTGTTGAAGGATTAAACGGATTTGGGTAGTTTTGTTCCAAAATATATTCTTTTGGTAAAACATCAAGGGATTCTTTAATATTGGTATAATTTAAAATCTCACGATAAATATCCCGAACCATTATGTCAGTCCATTGTGGCCAGTTGTCAAAAGAATCACGGTTCATTAAAACAGAGATGGATATATTTCTCTTTGGAGCATATACAATCTCTGAATATTTTATGTCATAACCTCTTGGACAGTTTTTAGTAAATTCTAATAGACAGTTTAGGAGAAATAAAAATGAACCAAGAAGTTAAGGATGAGCTTGCTCTTAGAAGGAAATTATTAATATTGAAATTTATAGAGACTCATGGAAATGTCTCAAAAGAGTGTAAAGAGTTTGATATACCAAGATCATCATATTATAACTGGAAGAAGAAGTATGAGAGTGGTGGCATAGAAGAGTTACAAAGGAAAAATCCAATACCTAAAAGTCATCCAAATCAACTGCCAGAGGATACATTTTGCAAGATTTTAGAACTGAGAAAGATCTATTGTCTTGGGCCTCAAAGAATAACTTGGTATCTGGAACGTTATCATGGCATTACTACTTCCTGCTCAACAGTATATAGAACTCTTGTTCGGAATAATCAGAACAGGTTAGCTAAATCAGCTCCAAGAAGAGCAATTCACACTAAGCGTTATCAGAAGAAAGTTCCCGGTCACCATGTACAAGTGGATGTTAAATTTATTTGGCTATCAAATAATAATGGAAGAAGACTGCGTCGTTTCCAATACACAGCCATTGATGATGCAACAAGAATCAGAGCTTTGAAAATATATAAACGGCATACACAAAAGAATGCTATGGATTTTATCGACCATGTAATCGATAAATTTCCATTTCGTATTCATACAGTACGTACAGATCGAGGACATGAGTTTCAGGCACAATTCCATTGGCATGTTGAGGACAAAGGTATTCAGCATACTTATATCAAGCCTAGATCGCCTCAACTAAATGGTAAGGTAGAAAGATCACATAGAACCGACAAAGAAGAGTTTTATCAGCTACTGACCTATACAGATGATGTGGATCTAAATAAGAAATTGGATGAGTGGGAAAATTTTTATAATTTTAATCGACCTCATACAGCTTACAATGGAAAAACACCTTATGAGGCTTTAAGTTCTTTACTTAAAAAATAGTAGTTTTGTCCAAGAGGTTATGAAATAACACAATTCTTAATGTGCTCTCTCTTTAGATAATTATTTTAATTCAATAATTACTGAACCACCTGGCTTAATACTCCATTCTAAAAGTAATTTACTTGTTTGC
>JBDLIU010000539.1:0-2793 GCA_039714715.1 Bacteroidota bacterium | reverse complement strand
AACAGGGGTTGACCTGCTAACCATGATTCAGTATCTGCTTGTGCTTTCTGTAGATTTATGGTAGCATCTCCTGCAGCAGGGGTATTTAAAGTTGCCCAGACAAATTCATTAGGATTGCTGGTTTCGAATATTTTGTTTGAGCTATGGCGGGATATTTCAGACTGGCCATTCTTTCTGATTTGGGACCAGGCAGGATTTAAAGAGGTATCATATCCATAAAGGAAAAGGCTGTCTGCTCCATCTTCATCGGAATAATATGAAACAACTACTTCATTTAATGAGCTCACTGTAACCCCTGCACCGTGTAAAAAGTCGCTACCAGCTGGATCTATTTTATCAAAAGTCTGAATCGTACCGTTAAGGTCGGTTTTAATCAACATCATGGAAGTAGCGATATCTGTGCCTATACCATTTATACCATCTCCTATAATAAAGTAACTATCGTTAGATTTAGCCAATGAACTTCCATCAAAATCAGGGAGCGGTGAATACCAAATGGTATTACCATTCAAGTCAGTTTTTACAATTGTGGATGTGATAGTGTCTCCATATGTGTTAGTCCCCAACAGAATGTAACCATCATCCAGCTTTAGCAAATCCCTGGCTTCAGTATCTCCCTTGTCACCAAAGAATTTAATAAATGCTTTAGTCTGAGCCGGTTCCACCTTATCCAGTTTACAACCGGTAAATAAAGCAAGTACAGCGATAAAAATTATAATTCTTAGCATCGGTCTTTATCTTAATTGTTTAGGAAGATATATGTTTTTAGTATAGCCAAGTGATATGACAAAATTATTAGGATAATAAATATCCGGTTGTGTCATTGTATTCATGAGCCTGGGATCTGCTGGTTGCATGATATTGTCAACAATCGTAGGCTGTGTAAAACTATGCAGGTACCTGAGCTCAAGAGCCAAAAACCCTTCTCCCAGTTTATAGGTAGCACCACCACCGGCAAATACACCAAAACCAAGTCGTTTGTTATCAGATGTTGTAGTAGAGGCATAAGTAACAGTTGCAGCATCTTCTACAAGCAGTTGATTCTTATTGGCAGGTCTTTTTGAACTTGCCAGGTAATCCATAGCTACTCCCAGGTTGGTATACAGTTTAAAATCTTGCGTACTGGCAAAGTCAAAGACATATTTTACAGAAACAGGCAGAGAAATATAATTCTGTTCTTCATAGCTTTCAGCTCTCAAATAGTCTATTGAACCTCTTACGATACCTTTATTCGTTTCTAATCTGGAAAAAACTACTTTTCTATACATTAATTCCGGGTACAAGAACATATTATCATAGAATTCCCATTCAAAATTTGCGCCCAGGCTGAAGAAATTAAAACTAAGGTCATAAACCGGTGTGTCATCATACAGGCTCAGGTAAGAGTTGAGGTCTGTGACGATAGGATTAGAAAAGCTTACAATATATTTTATACCTACATTAAATACAGGCAGATAACGGAACCGCTCATGCAGGTTGATGAACTCGGTCGGGTCAATAGCCGGGTTGGTCCTGAATTCATGGTTTTTAGTAATAAGCTCTAACATGGTGGCTTCAGCCTTATCATCATCTTCCAGAAAGATATAGGAGAGCGTAAGCAATCTTAATGCCTGAGCTTTTTGAGCTTTGTCGTAACTGTCACCAGCCAGGCAGTCATTTAAGAGTGGTTGTATATCCTGGATACGGCCCTCGTCATAGCGTTGTTGGGCTATCTCAATATTTTGAACGCAGGGGTCAACTTCTTCCTGCTCCTGTGCCATAGCAAATTGAGTTGCGAGAAACAGTAGGAGTAATATTGATCGTTTCATTTATTTAGGTTTTTAATTATTTATTCATATTACATGTTTCTCCGTCATAGGGATAATCCTCACTGATCTCGTCTACATACATAATCCATTCTTCTTTGGCTAATCCCCTGGTAATCAGGCTACAAAGCTTATTGGCCATCACCTCTATATTCATTGGCCAAACACGTATTTCCCCTCCTTTAGACGCACCACCAAACAGGAACCTGCTGTCAGATGAAAAAGACATCGAGTTGGCCCAACCATCTAAATCCATAACGTAGGGCTGATCACTTAAATTTCTCATATTCCAAACCCGGATCTGCTTGGCATAGCTGGATACAGCCATGTAATGGCCATCTGGGCTAAACTTAATATCAGTTACCATTTGCTGGAAGTCTGCAAATATTCGTATTAGACTTTTTGTAGAAGTATTGAATAGGTTAATATTTCCACCCAGTTCACCAACAACCAGATACTTACCATCTGAACTGAATCTGATTGAGGTATACTCAGCTTTACTATTACCCAGATATGGAACCAATTCGTTGTTGTTATTTATATCCCATACAAATATTTCACCATTAGCGCCTGCACCTGCCATATACCTGCCATCTGGGCTTATATTTAAATCATTAACTTTTGCGCCAGGATTAATAAAGTCTATTACCGTACCGGTCTGGATGTCCACCTCCTGTATGTTCCTACCCTTTTCTGATAGGATAAAGTAACGTGAAGTGGCATCCAAGACTTCAATATCCTTGATCTCACCAGTAAATCCTGTAATATTCCTAACTGCATTATTGTTCTGAAGGTCAATAACCTGCATGTACTTCTGGTAGGTTTCCGGCAATTCAAAATCACCGGCTGCCAGCAGATATCTGTTATCAGGGCTTAAAACCAGGTCTTCGATTACATGTACCCCATGTTGTGACTTCATAATGGTATCAGCTTTAATTACACCACTCCGGATGCTCCATTGCAGTATTTTACCATGTGAATCACCAGA
>JBDLIU010000538.1:0-2800 GCA_039714715.1 Bacteroidota bacterium | reverse complement strand
GAGAATCAGTCTTGTTTGGCTTGACTGGCTGCAATACACCAACACCGACACAACTTGAAAATACTAATCGTGTTGGTTTGGGCGTATCAATGCCATTAACTTAAGGAATTAGCCCGCTCTTTTATAGGCCATATTGTACTTGGGTCTGTTCCAACCATGACGAACTCTTCTGTCCATTCTTTCGAAGCTTCTACCTGGCCTACAGGCATCAACAACAGTGGATATATTCACTATCAACAATCCTGATAAATTGACTGATATTGCGCCTATAAGTAATCTGACAATATTATCTTTCAGTTGACTCAGTGTGTAGCTGAAATTTATTTTATATTGATGTTTTCGGTGCTTATATTTTTCATCTTTAATTTTATCTGCTTCAAAAATAGCAACAGCTGCAATATTTTTTGTTAATACTTTTGCGTGAATATCCTGCATGACAGCTTCTACAGAAACACCTGAAAAATTTTCAATAGTCAGTCGACTTTTCATAACCTTATAATCTTCCTCAACACCCCAGCGCTGATGATATAAGTCTTTAAATATCTCATAGGGATAAATGTCTTTGTCAAATAAAGAGGTCATTAGTATCTCTGTTTCTCCTGATGATAACGTTATACGTATGAGTCTTATTTTAAAAGGTGATATTGGTAATCCTTCACTCAAACAATATTTGCGTGACTTGTACTCACAAGGTAAAAAAACAATTTCCTCATTTTTTCCAGAACGTAAAAAAGACTTTAAGGGTTTAGATGAATCAAGTGTTGCGCGTGCACAAAAATGGATATTCTTTACTTGATGCAGTGCATAAAACCAAACTGCAGGATAGCCTCTGTCATAAAGGATCAGATCACCCTTATCTGTGCAGTCTAAATGCTTAACCGCTTGAGCTCTTTCACCTGTTGTATGAGAGTCTATTTGTAGATCAATCGTCAATTTGTTTTGTATGTCATAGAGTTGAGAAAGACGTACTGCAGGCTTAGTTGAATGACGCCTGGCTTTACCAAAATGCTCTAACAGTTCAGGCGTATTAGGTAAACTGGTAACTGATCCATCTACGGCTAACAGTCTGTGTCCATTCCACTTTCTAACATCGGGGGATTGATAAAATGTATCAATCAAGCCGTTATTCAGTTCTTTAAAAGCTGTGTATGAAAATTTTTTACGGGCTTTACAAAATGCCGCAGTGGTCACAGAATTTATAGCAACAGGGCTGTCATCAATAATCTGGAAAAAACGGCTTAGCTCACTCTGTATAGAACCATTAACCATGTTGAGCATGAAGCTAATTAAACGGGGAAATGTGAGAGAACGATTTCGGGTAAAATCTTTTTCGGAATGACGATGTTGTGCCAGGAAATCTGCTGAGGCTATTTTATTGGTTAAATTTTGTACAATTTGGGTCAAATAATGAACAGTTTATAGTGCTTTTTGAAAAATTCATTGCTCTTCTCCCTAATCTTGTTGATTTATAAGTAATAATAATAACTGTAACCTGATGAAAATGAAATACTTATTCTTAAGTTAATGGCATTGAAGGGCGTATTGCAGTCATTGAGGTCTTTTTCCTACTCCAGTCAGTTCCACCTTAACCAGCCATTCGCTACAAATGAGAATTGTTTTCAAATTGCCCGAAAGCGACCATTCGAATACAGTTTCTTGATAGTCTCTTTAATGCTCATTTCTGACGGTCGAACACTGCATAATGACAGTTCCTTCTAGTGAAAATACCTGCCATAAAGAGTAATTCAACTATGAGTTTAGAGATTCTTGAGAGGAAAGTGTGTAGTACTTCTGTTTTTTGTGGACAGTAAAAAAAAGCCACTTGAACAACAAGTGGCTTTCCTAATATATCCCTGTAGTTACCTCATGTGTCGTCTAAGATTTTCTTTCTAATACTACTTCTCTTGCATCTTATTAATATAATCGATCAGGGAAAGAATCCGGGCGTTCACAATATTTTCACTATACCATTCACCAAAGAAAGGTCCATGTGTTTTAACTGCTCCGGCAGTATATTGTTTACCCCAGATAGGCATCTCACGTGAACCATGAGATTTTACATCCGCCCTACCATCAATCATCTTATAGACTTGTTCGAAGGGAAATACTCCACCATTGTTTTTGCTAAGCGTGGTCAAAGAAGGTGTGCCAGCCTTTAGAAATTCTGCGAACTGTCCATCTCCCTTTCCTTTGACACCATGACAAGCGGCACAGTTATTTTGATATTCTGCTTCACCGATGGTCATCTTTTCTGCGGAAATAGTACTAGACAGCCCCATGAAAACTAAAGCTGAAATCGATAAGATAACTAAGCGCTTCATAATATACCCCCTAAATTTATAATTCTTGACAATTATATTATGGAATAAAGTTTCATTTTGAACATTGATGCAGATCAGTTAACCATGCTTTTTGTGAGGGATTTCACACTTTTTGATTTGCTTGATCAAATCCAGTCAAGTTTGTATTAAATGCTGAGGAAGAGTCTGTTTCACATAAATGCTGAGTGCCGGCAATCACCACATTGCAGACTGATCAACTACCTGCCTGTGATCAATCTGGCGATTAATTTTTACAGCTCAATGGTGATTAATTCGATTTTTTGAATGGCCGCTTTTTGCTCTGGATGATATTCAGAATAAAATCCGTCAATTAGTGCTAACCACAATAACCAACAAATGCAGAAAAAGACTGAAACCGATGCTTAACACCAGTTTTCACCATTTCAAAACCATAATGAATTAAATCTACAAATGTTTTTCTATAGAACGATTTTTATATAAAATACGTGCGATTCTTA
>JBDLIU010000537.1:0-2827 GCA_039714715.1 Bacteroidota bacterium | reverse complement strand
TGATTGAAGCTCACCGATATGTCGAAAGAGGACTCGAAAGAGGTAATGTAGTTGTTAACATTTAAATCAAAGATAACGAACGTACCACACGTTGTATAGTCCTAAAGATTTACGTACAGGTAATGGAAAAGATTTCACCTAATTGAAATACAGGATTGTGTCATTAATTAGCATCCCAGAAGCTGAGTACTTCAACTTAAAGTATGAGACTTGGTGAAGTAAATGAAAGAAATATACAGATCGTAAAAGCTTAGATTAGGGAGCAGAAATGAAGAACCTGATCGTAGAACACTACTAAAGCCGACCGTTAAGTTAAAAATTGAAATCTTTATGAGACACAATAGTTTATTCGTTACACTCATCTTATTGGTTCTATCGCAAGTCACTTTTAGCCAAATAGAAAAAAGACCAATAAATATTGGAGAAAGCTTTTCTATTAACTCGGAGATATTAAATCAAGATCGAGAAATATACGTTTGGCTCCCTCAAGGATATGATACATCAAATTATAGCTATCCAGTCCATTTTCTTTTAGATGGAGAAATAACTTTTATCTCTTATTGTGGTATTTCTCATATCATGTCCATTGCTGATCAAATTCCAGAAGCAATCATAGTTGGTATTCCAAATATCAATCGGGGTTTTGACTTAAACCCTAGGAAAAATGCGAGTAAATTTCTTGAATTCATAGTGGATGAATTAGCCACATACATTGAATCAGAATATCGGGTAAATGACCAAAAAGTGATTACTGGTTATTCAATGGCTGGTAACTTCGTGATATATACCTTACTTAAAGAACATACATACTTTGATAGTTATATCTCTGGAAGTCCATACAGACTAGATCTTTACAATGATGATGATCTCACAATAAAGCACCTTGAAACGCATAAGAAAGTGACGTTGTATGTTTCCATGGGAGATGAGGATCGATCAGATCAACTCGAAGCCTATATTTCATTTCGTGATTTGCTAGACCGGAAGGCATTGGAGAATCTCGATTTCATATTCGACATTGAAGAAGCCAAGAACCATGACACCAATATTATACCTAACTGGCGTAATGGGCTTGAGTATATTTATCGACATTGGAAGTCAAGCGAATGATTAAATCTAAAACCAAGCCGTACATGAAACGGATTAGAATCACGCTAATAATTTTTCTGATATGTTTTGTTACCAGCCAATGTCAGCTTAGCCCGGAAAAAACGGATATAAAAGGTCTTCCTGCTGAAGTCATAGAGTCAATGGAAAGACGTATAGAGGAGGGTCTTACTCCAAGTATTACTTTAGCTATAATCGACTCCTCAGGGATTCAATTTTTCAATTTTGGAAAAACAGCTAAAAATGGTCAGGAAGTAGATGAAAATACCATCTATGAAATAGGATCAATATCAAAAGTATTTACAGGCATATTACTTGCACAACAAGTCCTGGATGGTGATCTCAAACTGGAAGACGAGATAAATAACTTTCTCCTCGATGACATTAAAGTTCCGGTGATGGGCGATACAGAAATTACATTCGGCAATCTTACGGATCATACCTCTGGCTTACCCAGAATGCCCAACAACTTTAGCCCATCCAATCCCCACAATCCTTATGCTGACTACACAGTAGATCAGATGTATGAATGCATTTAGAATTATCATCCTGTTCGAAGGATAGACTCTGAATATGAATACTCAAATCTTGCCCAGGGTCTTTTAGGGCATCTTCTCGCAATGAATAAGGGGGATACGTATGAAGAGTTGATGGTTCAAACAATTGCAAATCCTTTGGATATGAATGATACAAGAATTGAATTGACTCAGAGGATGAAAAAAAACTTAGCCCTGGGCCATAGTGGACGTAGAGTTGTTGAGAATTGGGATATCCCAACGCTTGCAGGCGCAGGTGCAATTAGAAGTTCGACCTCAGATATGGCAAAATTCATTTCTGCTAATCTCGGATATCTGAATAGCTCATTAATGGAGGCAATGGAGCTATCTCATCAAATCAGACATGATAAGGCAGTTGGAATGTCGATTGCAATGGCGTGGCATATTAATAAAGGAGATAAGGGAGACATAATCTGCCATGGTGGTGGAACAGCTGGATACAGGACGTTTATAGGATTTGTAAAAGAAACGGGTAAAGGAGTGGTACTCTTTACAAATTCATCAGAAGGAGCCGATGATATTGGTTTTTATTTGCTCGATTCCGGAGCGGAATTAGCAAGATTCAAAAGTGACGCAGCAGATATACCAAAAACCATCCTTGAACAATATGTTGGCTTGTACGAGTTGCAACCCGAACTCAAAATAAACATAAGCAGAGAGGGGAAGCAATTATTTGGACAGGCTACCGGTCAGGATAGATTCGGCTTGTATCCAGAAAATGATACTGTCTTTTACCTAACTGTTGTTGATGCAAAGATTTCCTTTCAACTTGAAAAAGGTGCTGTTCAGAGCCTGACCCTATTTCAAGACGGACAAGAAGCGCTGGGTATGAAGATTGAATAGTAAACCTAACCCAACTATTGATGTAACACATGACTCTTCTGAGTTATTCTGAAGTGGGTTGTTAATCCAGATATATAAAAGATTCTAATGGGTTATCTTCAGGCATAATTGGCAATATGTTTTGTTTGATATGGAACAAAACATTAAAGCCGGTCCGCCTGCGGCGGGCGGCTTAGTTCCACCGTCAGATTGTCTAAAAACCTCATAATTTGTTTATAACACAGGTTGTTTGATTTTTTCTAAGCTTCTGGTTATTTGTAACTTCTAGCATGAAGTATATTCAAGGACAGAACAGATCACAGACCTATCTTTTCCCGGTT
>JBDLIU010000536.1:0-2828 GCA_039714715.1 Bacteroidota bacterium | reverse complement strand
CCACTGGCAATATACAATGGACAGGGAGTTTCTCGAAACAAAAGCTTATCCCTGGCTGAAAGATGTATCTGTTTTTCTCGATGAGGTGTCGGTAAAAACTGATGATGGTAAACGGAAGTTACGAATAAGTTCAAGTCCTGAAATATATAATAACTCGCGAAAAGCATGGTTTGCCGAAACAACCAATTTCGATTTGGCACTTATCCGCTGGAATTTTGAAAAAGCTGCTGAACTGGCTACAGAACTTGGTCTGGAAGAGGATGCAAAAAAATGGCAACAAATTTTATCGGAATGGCCTGAGCTTGCCGTTGACCCTGAAACAGGGTTAATGTTTGCTCCGGAATTTCCATATAACGAATCGCACAGGCATTTTTCTCATTTAATGGGATTTCACCCGTTAGCTCTTGTTGACTTATCAAATGGAGGCGCTGATAAAAAGATAATACAAAATACATTAAAAAACTTGGAGGACAGGAGTCCCGATTACTGGACAGGCTATTCATACAGCTGGCAGGGAAATCTTTACGCCCGTGCTTTTGAAGGAGAAAAAGCAGCCAAAGCTTTAACAACTTTTGCACAGTGCTTTTGCCTAAAAAACTCGTTCCATGTAAATGGCGACCAGTGTAAAGCAGGCCACTCAAAAATGACATACCGCCCGTTTACTTTGGAAGGTAACTTTGCTTTTGCATCGGCCATTCAGGAGATGCTGATACAGAGCCATACCGGAATTGTTAAGCTGTTTCCGGCTATTCCTGAATCATGGCAAAACGCTTCATTCGAGAACCTCAGGACCTATGGGGCATTCCTGGTTTCAGCAGTAATGAAAGATGGCGAACTTAGCCAGGTAACAATCAAGTCGAAAAAAGGTGGTGTAATAAAGTTGGCTAATCCTTTTGGGGCCAAAGAATTTAAAGTGAATAATGCTGAATACAGCCTTGAAGATGGAGTTATCTCTGTTGAGATGAAAACCGGACAGGAAATATCTTTTTGTATTTAGCAGAAAACATTTTCATATTAGAGAAATTTAACAGAAAAGGCGCGGCTAAAAGCTTAGCATCTTTGTAGTAAAAAAAATGAAAAGATTTTATCGTTTACACGCAGTATTATATGTGTTGATTTTTTTGTCAGTCGCCGTATCGTGTATTAATACAGTAAAAAAGGAGACAATACAAAAACCAAATATCCTGTTAATTAATATTGACGACATGGGGTGGCGCGATGTTGGATATATGGGATCGGAGTATTATGAAACACCAAATCTTGATGCGCTGGCTGCTGAAGGAATGATTTTTTTGAATGCCTACGCGGCTGCTTCGAACTGTGCTCCCAGCCGGGCATGTATGATGAGTGGGCAGTGGACGCCACGTCATGGTATATATACAGTAAATAATTCCGACAGGGGTAGAAGTAAAGACAGGAAATTAATACCCACACCCAATAACGAATACATGCCCGATGATAATATCCTGTTGCCTGAAATATTAAAAGAGGCAGGTTATACCACATGTCATGCGGGTAAATGGCATTTATCAGACAATCCTTTATTGCGTGGCTTTGATGTAAATATTGGGGGATGTCATGCCGGGAATCCCGGAAGTTATTATCCACCATATAAAAATGTACCTCTTGAAGCACCTTCAAAAAATTACTACCTGACTGATTTGGTGATGGACAAAACTCTTAAATTTATAAATTCAGTTGATGATAAACCTTTCTTTTTATACTATTCTCCATATGCCGTTCATACTCCGTTGCACCCGGTAAAAGAATTACTTCAAAAATATAACTCAAAACAAGAATGGAATGGACAGAGTAATGCAAAGTACGCTACAATGGTTGAGAACCTTGATACCCAGATAGGAAGGATGATTGCCAATTTGAAAGAGTCGGGGAAGATTAAAAATACACTTATTTTGTTTATTTCTGATAATGGAGGAGTATATAAAATAACAAAACAATGGCCGCTGCGTGCCGGTAAAGGTTCGTACTACGAGGGGGGAATACGCGAACCCATGTTTGTTTACTGGAAGGAAAAAATTGAAGGCGGAACAAAAACCGATTTGCCGGTTACCAATATCGACTTTTTCCCTACGATACTCGATGCTGTAGGAATAAACAAACCTGCAGGTAAAATTCTGGATGGGAAATCGATTCTTCCGGTTTTAACAAATACAGGAGCATTGGATGAGCGCCCGCTTTTTTGGCATTTCCCAATTTACTTGCAATCTGGGAATAAAGAAACACAGGATATTCTATTCCGTACACGGCCTGGCTCGGCAGTCCGTTTAGGCGACTGGAAGTTTATTCAATATTTCGAAAACAATGATATTGAGCTATACAATCTGAAAGAGGATATTAGTGAAAAAAATAATCTTGCTGAGAGTTATCCCGGAAAAGTAAAAGAGCTGTTAAACATACTCGAAGATTGGAGAGAAGATATAAATGCCCCGGTTCCGCAGGAATTAAATTCTGAATATAAACAGGACTAAAAACAGATTTAATTTTTGATATTCTTTTCCAAAATTGTATAGCTGTTTGGCCCTTCATTAAACAATAAATCCAGGATGCTCAGGTTGGGGATAAAATCGAATTTTTCGGAAAATACCTGTGTATAAGGTTCAGGTTGAAAACCAGCATCTTTGGGAGTATAGTTTTTAGGCGAAATTATTTCTCTGAGGTTGAATGTTTTTGGGGGAACTTTTTCGAAATCATCAGTAAGAATAACATTGTTTTCAATTTCCAGTAGATCGCAAATAACCTCGTTTATTTTTAAATTGTAATCCAGCAGATAATTCCATTTCTTTTCAAAAAATGGATGGATTTCATCC
>JBDLIU010000535.1:0-2835 GCA_039714715.1 Bacteroidota bacterium | reverse complement strand
GAGCAAGCCCCAACCCCGCTATGGCCCGTCACCGACCCAAAATGACACATTCACTTTCCCATCAAGAAGTATTCACCCAATGGATGTGAAGTGGTACACGGAAAAACTCACAAGACTGTAATAGTAGGCATACACGATAAAACAAAAACTATAAGCTGGGACATCCTGACTGGTTGTAGCTGCACCTATGGTCTCCTTTACAATATCGGTTAGTTGCAATTCAATAATATATTAAATGCTCATTTCTCTCTCCATTTCCGGCATGGAGTTGTCTATTGTGATAATATTCATTTTTAGAAAAAGTTTCAACAGATGAAAAGAATTCTTTTAACTCTTACGCTGCTATTTATTATCGTATCTGCGATAGTAGCACAGGAAAAGGCAATAACTGGTAGCATAATATCAATTACTGATGAAATGGGTCTCCCTGGCGTTACAATTGTTATAAAAGGAACTACTAATGGATCCGTTACCAACATTGATGGCGGCTTCACATTAGCAGGAGTTACTGATAGTGATACTTTGGTAATTAGTTATATTGGTTATGAAACACAAGAAATTCACGTTGGAAGTAAACTTGTGTTTAACATTGTAATGAATGTATCAGCCAGTAACCTGGGAGAAGTTGTTGTTACAGCACTGGGAGTAAAACGTCAACAACGCGAAATTGGCTATTCAACACAAAAAATCGAAACTGATGTAATCGTTCAGTCAAATACTCCAAATGTGCTGGATGCTATCATCGGACGTTCGGCCGGTGTAAACATTGCACAGGGCGATGGTGTTGAAGGAGGATCAACACGGATTACAATACGTGGAAACAATAACCTTTCCGGAAATAATCAACCGCTTATTGTTGTTGATAATGTACCATTGGAAAATACTCCGGGGTTAACCAGCGTTAAAGGTGGAACAGACTGGGGAAATTCAATTGGAGATATTAACCCTCTCGACATTGAAGATTATACTGTACTTAAAGGTGGTGCTGCCTCTGCACTTTATGGCTCAAGAGGAGCAAACGGAGTTATTTTGATAACAACAAAAAGAGGTAAAAAAGGGACTGGCTTAGGCATTACTTATAACTTCTCCCACAAAATTATTCAGCCATATCGTTACAGAGAGGTTCAAAACACTTACGGACATGGAGGACCAATATCCTTTACTCCACCAACATTCCCTATGGATGGCGATACATTGCTATATCCAGGTGTTTATAGTACCGACAACCTAATACTTAACCAACAAGGGGAAACTTCTTCATAAAACGCTGAATTTGGATATTATGGTTCTGCAGTTTCATGGGGACCGAAAATGGAAGGACAGATGGTACGATGGTGGGATAATGAAATGCGACCATACACTCCTCAACCCGACAACTATAAATCAACTTTTCATACCGGATATACACAAACTCATAATATAAGTGCTTCGGGTGGTGGCAAACTTGGAACAATGCGTGTTTCAATAACCAGGCAAGACCATGACGCATTAATCGACAACAGCAATTTTAACCGTACCACAATTAATTTAGGTTCAAATATTAAAATTTCCGAGAAAGTAAGTGCTGATCTAACAATGTCGTACATTAATTATAACCGGCTGAACAGCCCAATTTTAGGTGAAACAGGAAACTCATTCAGTAAAGGGTATTTATACTCGTGGCCACGCAGTTACAAGGGTATTGATAAAGAAAATTACCAATATCCTGATGGTTCACAAAATCCTCAGGAAGGTTACCCGTTTATGTATATTAATCCCGACTTGTGGTGGAACTACTATAATAATAACACAACAAAAAAGAGAGATAAGTACATTGGTGCACTATCACTTACATACGAAATTAAGCCCTGGTTAAACTTACTTGGACGTGTTGGAAGAGATTTTACTTTTGAACAAGCCGAAACACGAAATAAGCCCATTGATATTATCGGATTAAAAAGAGGATATTATGGTAAAAGCATCAACAGAACATATTCTGATATTTATGAAGCATTCTTAACCGCAGAAAAGAAACACATTTTCAATTCACTGATTGATGCAAAAATAATGGTTGGAACTAGCCGGTGGGACTATGATTATTATAGGATTAGTGGTCATTCAGGAACCTGGTACTATCCAAATATGTACATGTTCAATAATTTTACTGAAACTACATACACTACCGATGAAAACGGCAATACAATTGTTGACATACCCGGAAATTCTGCTCAGAGCATAGTAACAGGCGAAGGTATTAGAAGAGAAAGAAATAATTCTGTTTTTTCATTTGTTAACCTTTCATACGATAATTACCTTTTTGTAGAGCTAACGGGCCGTAATGATTGGTCCTCTACCTTGCCAGAGGGAGATAATTCATATTTTTATCCTTCTGTTTCTGTTAGTTTTATAGCTTCCGAAGCATTTAATATCCAGCAAAAAGCCCAATGGCTTAACTTTGTTAAACTACGTGGAGGTATTGCTCAAACAGCTACCGATACAGATCCATATCTTCTAAATTTTTATTATAACGTTGGTCTGTTTGGCGGAATGCAAACTTCATCATTTCCAAATTCAATACCACCATTGATTGCAGGAGCCAGAATTACCACCAAGGTTCCCAAAAAAGCGATTGCAATTCCTGTTCGCTCTTGTTTGGTAACCCTTTCTTTAAGAAACGTTACTCCAGCAGTAGCAGTAAGAAGAGGAGATATTGCAGCAATTAATGCAGTTGAAGCGTTATGAAACTCCAGAGACGCAACGGATGACCCGGAATAAGCAGAATATTATGCGGGGTGTTCGTGCCGCCGCGCATAATCGCCGGAAACCACTTTTGGATCGGCTTGAAATTAATATCCC
>JBDLIU010000534.1:0-2843 GCA_039714715.1 Bacteroidota bacterium | reverse complement strand
ATATGGCTAAAACACAGCAATCTGTATATATCAGCGGCAATTATATCCCCGTTTTCATTAAAGGTAACCGTCTCAGTTGCATGTTCTCCAATGGTTTCTTCCGACATCCAGATGATATCCCCGGTTTCAATATCCAGGGCGTACAAAAATTCAGGCTCGGAAGAACCTCCCGAACGGTTGGCATATACGACTCCATCTTTTACCGCTGAAACCTGGGCATGATTATGATAGGTATTTACAGGTATGTTAACCTTCCATCTTTCTTCACCAGTATAAACATTATAATTTATGACCCAGGCTTCTTCCTGATGGCTCGAGGGCCATCTTCTGGCCACTATAAGGTTATCACCTTCAATAAGCGGATAGCTTGCATATGGAGTTGACTCACCGCCAGACCAGTATAGTTCCGGCTCACCACCGGATTCAACCAGTGGTCCTAATGCCCATGAGAGGCCGCTCCTGCCATAATTTCCTCCTGTTCCAACATTCCAGTCAAGGGATTGGGCAAAGGACTGCATATTGAAACCAAGGGTGATAATAAAAGTTATGTACGTCACTTTACGTAATAATGGCAGCTTCATAATAAATTATTTTTCTTTATTAATATTCTTAAGGATCTTTTTCAGGATCTCATTTTGCTTTTTGTTTTTCTGGATAAAATCATCCAGGCCACTCCGGTTAGAATTATTATCCGTCCCGGCAGAGTTTTTTTTATTTGATTTGCTTTCCACGTTGAGTTGAATTTATAAATAACAAAATTACTGCTCGAACCAGCTCAATACAACTAATGTACCTCTACAAAAACTATGAGTGGGAAGAAACAACCTCTAATAAACCTATAAGTTGTCGGGAATATTAATTATAGAAGCTTTCCGGTGTAAAAACAACACTGTTCTCACCTTTACACAGGAAAGCAACAGACTTTATATCTGAGAAAGAAAATTTACCAGCTTGGTGTCGGTACCTGATATCCCTAACTTTTTCCGGATGCGCGAACGTGCCATTTCCAGCGTTGCTACACGCTGGCCTGTTATTTCAGATATTTCTTTTGAGGACATATTTAATTTCAGGAATGCACAAAGTCGCAAGTCATTCGAGGTAAGATCCGGAAATTTTCGTGTAAGGTTTTCATAGAAGTGTGTGTGCACCTGCTTGAAACGCAATTCGAAATCTTCCCAGATATCGTTTTCTTTATTTTTCTTTAATTCAAGCCCTATTTGATTCAAGGCAGCTTTTGTTTCATCTTTAACGGCCTCTTTTTCAATCTGTAGTAGCTTTTCTGATATCACTGATAAGAGCTCATTCTTCTTCATCAGATACAATACATTGGTAGTGAATTCTTTGTTCTTCGAGTTAAGCTCTATTTCCAGATTTTTTTTCTCGAGCAAAGTGTTCTTAACTTTGATCCTTTGTCGCGTAAGCATGGAAATGATGAGAATTATCAACAACCCAAGGCTGATTATGATGATGATATTGATAAAGTCTTTGCGTTGCTGAACTATTCGCTTCTCCTGTTGAGATCTTTCGAATTCGTATTGCAATTCGAGCTTGGATTGCTTGGCCAGGTTTTCTTTTATGTCAAGGCTGTCTTTGGTGTTGAATTGCAGCATCGCATATTTGTAGGTGCTGTCGGTGACCTCCTGTAAAAGGTAGATTTGATGAAGGATACGTGAAGATTCGAACACTATTTTTAATAAGTTGTTTTTTCTTCCCTCATCAAAGGCTTTATATGCATATGTCATACTTTGCTTAAGCTCATTGATTTCCAGAAAAAATTCCGCCATATTTGAATGGCATTGGGCAATTATCCGGGTATTATTTATCTCTTGTAAAACTGATAGCGCTTGCTCGAACAGCACCAACACAGAGTCATGATTTCCGAGGTTCTGGTTAATGATAGCAAGGTTCATATAATTGGCACCCAACCAGCTTTTTGTGCCCAACTTACTGTTTATGCTTATTGCTTCCGTAATGTATTGCTTTGCTTTCTCATATTCATTCTGATTGGCGTAAGCTGCTGCAATGTTACTTAAGCCCAGTGTAATGCCCATGCTGTCTTTTAATCCTTTCGCAGTATTTAATGACTTAAAATAATATTCAAGGGCCTTATCATACTTTTCTTCTGCAAAATATAAAGTTCCAATGCTGCTTAATGACTTAATGATCCCTTCATTGTTGTGAATATTCTCATTCACCTTAAGTGACTCAAAAAGAAAGTCGGAGCTTTTATCATAATCCCCTAGTTCGGTGTAGATGATACCAAGCAGGTGTAGTGAACGTGCCAGCTGCTTCTCTGATCCTAGTTTATCCGCCAGGTCTTTTGCCTGGTAGATATACAACAAGGCATTTTTAAAATCAGAATATGTGAAATAGATCCCGGTAAGGTTGATCATGATGATGAGACGCTCCTCTTCCAGGTCATGTTCATTCGATATATTCAGTGCGCGAAGCGAATATTCCAGGGCTTTATCAGGTTGTAATGCCACCATAACCATAGGCACATCCACTTCTTTGAATATGATTCCAATAGAACTGGATGTAGCATACGTAATCATATCAATAAATAGCAAATCCAGGTTTGCAGCCTTTATTTCAGGCAAGACCTTGTAAGCACTTTCAGCATTATCCCCTATACCAAAATTAATTACCTCGACATTATGTGCAGAAATCTTCTGCTCAAAAACAGCCATCTTTTCTTCCAATTTGTCCATTAAGCCATCAAATTGTTCCCAATAAGTATGATGCCCAACTCCATAAATACCAATTTTCGCAGTCAAGGGTTTTAATCTTTGGATTTTTCTCTTCTCAGAGAAAACTTTTCCATGTGTATCAATTGTCATATA
>JBDLIU010000533.1:0-2851 GCA_039714715.1 Bacteroidota bacterium | reverse complement strand
GAAGTAAAAGGCTATGATCTTTCCAGAAACCTGAAAGAAGCCATCATTCAATATTATGTAACAGAAGATATGATTTCGGGTGGTTACAAACCGGTGTTTATCTTTACACTCGATGGTGCTACTTCCAGCGATAGTTTATTCGTTACCACCCCTGCTGAAGAAGAGCACGGGTTTGAATGCTACGATGGCCTTATTTTTAATATTGACATAGACAGTGACAATATTCAACGCCTTATTCCACTATTTGAGAATGAAAAGCTTACCATTACGCAGGGCAATAAAATATTTACTATTAATTGTAGTGGTTTTTATGAATTATAGGCTATCCTCAAGTCTTTCCAAGGGCTTTAATTAAGGTTAACAACGGTCAATTATTAGCAAAAAAAATTAATATAACTTCTATAGATATTTGCCGTATAAGGCTATAGATTTGCTTCAGTTTACATTTTTTAGCATGGATTATAGCATCTTTTCAGATAACCTCAGGGTCTTAATTCCGGTAGTAGTTGGCCTTATAAGTTTTAGCCTTTTCTGGCTTATTCAAAAGTCAGAATCGATCAAGATCTGGTATTTAAAAAAATATGGTGAGAATAAGGGCCAGATCAAATATATTTTATCCACCAGAATTATTGGAGGGATTATATATGGTCTGCTACCAGTCACTATTTACTTTATCGTGTTTCCGCCAGCTACATTATCATTGGGGTTAAAAAAAGTAGGTGTACAGTTACCAACTGAGATCCTCCTATCATTAGTTATCATAGTAATAATATTAATCTCGAGTATTCCATTTGTTATTTATAATGCCAAAAAGCCTGAAAGCTTGGCTAATTATCCTCAAATACGGGCTAAAGTCTGGAATAGAAGACTCATAGTTTTTAATCTTTTAACCTGGTCATTCTATTTACTTGGTTATGAATTCTTCTTCAGGGGCGTTTTATTGTTCCCTCTTATTGAAGAAATTGGCTTATGGCCTGCTGTTGCTGTAAATGCTGTCCTATATTCAGTAGCGCATATGCCAAATGGAAGAAGAGAGGCTATCAGTGTTATTCCTTATGGTATAATTATTTCAATTGCTACCTATTATACAGGTGCTTTCTGGGTATCTTTCATTGTTCATCTGGGATTAGCATGGTTTAACTCGTTATTAGCTTTAAAGTATCATCCTGATATGCAATATGTTAAAAATTTGACGCCACAGGTTGTTCAACAAGAAACTGAAGAAAGAAACTAAGAATGAAAATATTTATTACAGGTGCTACCGGAATGCTTGGTTCTCATATTGCCAAAGCCTTATCTGACCGAGGTCATACGGTAAATGTCCTGGTTCGTTCTAAGGAAAAGGCTGAAAATCTCACTTTCCCTAATATCAACATTTTTGAAGGAGACATTACTGATAAGCAATCGATTGATGCTGCTATGAAAGGTTGCCGGCAAGTGTATCACCTGGCTGCTTTTGCAGGTGTATGGGCTCCTGATACCGGAACATTTTATGATGTAAACGTTGGCGGCACTACCAATGTACTACAGTCAGCCCTGGAGAATAACATAGAAAAGGTCGTTATCACCAGTACCGCAGGCAACTTAGGCCCATCAATTCATGGCATTATAACAGAAGACAAGGTGCGGGATACCGATATCCTTAACGAATACGAAGGATCGAAGATAATGGCAGACTCACGTGCAAGAGAATTTATTGCTCGCCATAATATGAATATAGTGTTTGTATTACCTACCAGGGTGTATGGCCCCTATTTGTTAGGAAATCATGCAGCCGTCACCTTAGTTATAGACAAATTTGTTAATCATGGTTGGCGAATCTACCCGGGCCGTGGAAATGAAACAGGAAACTTTGTTTATATCGATGATGTTACGCAAGGTCATTTACTAGCCATGGAAAAAGGCATAAAGGGTGAATCTTATATTATTGGTGGCGAAAATGCTACGTCTATTACATTTTTTGAGTTGCTAGGTGAGCTATCGGGCATTAAGAGAAAAATGATTCGCATCCCGATATGGCTTCAAATGCTTTTTGCCAGGACACAGCTGTTTTTGGCTAATAACTTCAACCGTAAACCTCTAATAACACCGGGTTGGATTAAAAAAGGCACGTATGATTATGAAATTTCCAGTGATAAGGCAGTAAATGCGTTAGGGTACAGCGTCACACCGCTTAAAGATGGATTAAGCAAAACTGTGGAGTATCTTAAAACCAGGAAATAAGTTCCGAAGCTTTCTATTGATCAGGGATTTCTGGTGCAGCATTAAAGTACTTCTTAATTTCACTGATACATTCCTCAGGCTTTTCTTCAAACATAAAATGTCCTGTATCTTCAATAACAACGATCTCTGCATCATTAAATAAGGGCATCTGTTTTTTCTGGAACTCCTCACCTACCAGGACATTACAACTACCAACCAGAATCAATGTTTTGTTTTTAAAGTTTTTGGCATCCTTACCAAAGGTCATACCCGAAAAGTCACCTTGCATATGTGTCATAACCAGATCTGTATAGGTAGTCCAGCTAAATCTCCAGTGCAACATTTCAGCACTGCTCATATCATTATTGCAGAAGTAACCAGCCATTGGGTTATTCGCCAGCTCAGTATTCGATGTAAACTCTCTAAAGAAATAATCACCAATTGCCTGATCATCAATTTCTTCTACATGTAATGATTTAAAATAAGATCCTACCATATGGGAGAAAAACTCCCAGTCAACATCAGGCTGAAATTTGGCTCCAAACTCCTTTGCTAATTCGGGTGATAATGGTCCTGGTTCTGCCAGAACCAATTTCTCGACAGCCTCCGGATATTCCCCAACATAGGCAGTTGCCAGCATACCGCCCCA
>JBDLIU010000532.1:0-2854 GCA_039714715.1 Bacteroidota bacterium | reverse complement strand
CTTTGCTTTCCCAACAGGGAAAAGGGGTGTTAGCTCAGTTGGTTCAGAGCGCATGCTTGACAGGCATGAGGTCACTGGTTCGATTCCAGTACATCCCACATTGATTATGAAGTAGTTATGAGAATCGCATCTTATGGCTGCTTTTTTATTTGCATACGATTTGCACAATTTGACCTATTATAGACTCTAATCAGAATAATCTCTTACTCGGACATAAGATTCTTAAGAATCCTTCAGATATTATAAGCTTGAAAGGTCTGATTTCTCCCAAAAGTTGATGCTATTTCCCTAAATCCTCCTAAGCACATATAACACGATTCAGACATAATAATAATAATGCTTCTTCAAGAGAGGTATACCTGAATAGGCTATTATAGGAGCTTCTAGGAGCATGTGCTCGCTTGTCCCCACACTGATCATATAATTGTTTATATATTTTTTTCTTTGGACAAAACAGAATTATATGTTTTCAAAATTTCACTGTATGGAACAGTAAAGGATCGTAGGAGAGAAAGATCCCGGGGGGGCCCCTGCGGAGCATTACCGAGCCGGGGTTACTTGAGGTAAGGGACTCCTACGGCTATATATTCAAAATTATTTTAACCAGTATAGAAAACATTGTATGAAATAAGGATGATTTATTCAAGGCTAGGTATTAGTACATCCCGACGGAGATCGTCAAGATTTGACCGAACGGTTTCTAATGTTCGAGATGTATAAACTCAAATGTCGATACACCAAGACACCAAATATCAGCACATGAAAAGCCCCAGTGTGAACCGAGGATTGAATGATACTTGCATGTTATTACTCACTGCACTCTGTGGTGAAATAGACATTGGGGCTGCCTGTTGTATCTATTTCCATCTCAGTGGGTGGGAATGGCATTGTCCATACGCAAACTTCAGCAAGAGTTGGCATATCACGTATAGAAACTGCGGGATTAATTCGAACAATCCATGGTTCATTACCCTTCCCCAAATTAATATTATTTGAGATATCCAACCTAGCTATTTGATTGCCATCACACCATAATTGACCTAGGTTAGTATTATTTGAAACATCCAGATTCGTAAGTTGATTATAGCTGCACATCAGTTTATATAAAGAAGGATTATTTGATACATCCAAATCTGTTAGTAGATTTCCTGGGATACTGATATGCTCCAACTTCATATTGTTAGATATATTCAAGCGCTCTAACTGATCATTCTCATCTCCATTCCAGCAAACCAATAACCTCAATTCAGTATTTGCTGAAACATCCAGTTCTTGTATTTGATTACTGCAACAATGTAGGGTATCCAGATTAATGAAAGCTTCTATTCCTTCCACGCTTGACACTTTTCCGTTCCTCCTTCCAGTTGAATCCGGATCTAAGTATATTTTTGTCACTTTCTCAGCCTCGCCGTAACTGATAAGACCATCTCCATTTGTATCTACTCCATCTAAAATGAGATATCGCAGAAACTCATCATCAGGTATTTCAACAGGATCATTTGGTCCCGGTTCCTTTTCGCATTGAGTGAACATTAACACCGACGAAATTGTAGCAACAAATACCTTGAATATTGTTTTCATGACTTTTAGGTTTAGATCTAATTCAAGTTACTACCAATAAGACCCCTAAGTCAAGTATCTGGTTTATAATTAGTGTCTTATATTCCACCAAACAACCGGAGCAAACCAGATCAGAAGCTCCTCTAATTCCATGCGAAGGTGCTTTTATATAATGAGGGTATAAAGCAGATCTATGCTGAGTTGTACATTACCCTACCTTGAGAGAGAAAGTCTTTGATGTACCTATACAATTTGAAAACCGGAGTGGTGTGCTCCGGTTTATTTTATAAGGATAATAGATCTCTAGTTTTGTGGCCAATTAGCCCAAATACTGCAATGTCCAGCAAGATCAGTTTCTAATATCTCGGTTTGAATACCTGAATATCCAGCATTCATTACGGCTCTTGGGCTGAAGTGCAATTTCCCATTTTTAGATGTTCTGAATGCTTTACCAAAGTGAGCCTGGCTTAAACCATGTCCTGCTTCATGCAGTGCAATAGTTTCAATGTCATAATGGTCTCCATCCTTCCATGTGAAATTATCATTGTAATAGATCTCCCTCCAAGCCACTATGTTTGTTCCTGTAAAAACAAGAGTGAAAGTAACTCCCAGAATATAATTACTTCCTCCTAGCGCAACAATATCAAAAAAACCACCTGGCAACCAACCACAATGTGTCACATCTGCTACATAAGCAAAGCTTCCTCCGTATCCTAAAAGCGCTGCAACAAATCCGGTAGGTCTTCCATCATAAGGCGTGTTGGTCATACCTAAATCTGAACACGTAACACCATCCCAAGTAGACATAGCTCTACTGATAGCTGCGCTTGAAGTAGCAACAACTACATCGGCAGTAGGTCGATCCTCATCAATGTAATACGTGACATTTGTAGTGCCATCAAGGGAAGCTTCCGGAATAAAATCCGCCCCGAGTTTCTTATTACCATTGTTTGAAAAGTATACAGTCCTACCAATTTCACCTCCCTCTCCAGATGTGTAATACTCAGCCTTAAGAATTTCAAACTCATTAGCAGATGCAGATTTTAACGCAGAAGAATTTGTTTGTGTGGGTAATTCACGGAAAATCGGGCTGTCATCTAATGGCCCAATCAGTTCCGGGGCCTCGTTTTTTTGACACGCTGTTACTCCCAGAATCAGAATCACAGCCAAAACAATACTTTTTACTTTCATAGTATTTAGGTTTAATATGTTAATTATTCACTATTTAAGTTCTGACTTATTTGGCATCTGGTCAATGTTTTTAACACTTCAAACTCAGGAAATGAAGAGCTTT
>JBDLIU010000531.1:0-2858 GCA_039714715.1 Bacteroidota bacterium | reverse complement strand
TATTTTTGGCATAAGATAAATTACCTGATATACCAAACTCTAAATCTTCGTTTACATACTTGCGGCTTCCAAGGGTAAATTCAAATCCATTGTTTTTCATTACACCCTTGTTTTCCTGGGCAAGCCATAAACCGTATTCTACCGGTAAAGTAACTTGTGGAGCCAATAACATACCTGTACGATCTTCGTGGAAGAAATCAAATTCTAAATTTAACAATCCGTTCCACATCTCCAGGTCTATACCGATATCATATTTTGTGGAAATTTCCCAGGTAATATTTGGGTTTGGTTCAATATCGGTATAAGCGCCTTGTACAATTGTACTTGTTCCGAAAACATACCCGTTGCCATAAAGGTTATAACCGGGCATATACTGGAATGGGCCTCCGGCTAACATCCCTGATTTTCCCCAGGAACCTCTAAGTTTTAAGTTGTCAATAATATCGTAATTATGCATAAACGATTCTTCAGAAACCCTCCATCCTGTAGATACAGATGGGAAGAAAGACCATCTCTGACCTGGAGCAAAGAAATAATGACCATCGTAACGACCTGCTGTCTCAAGCATATATTTATCTTTGTAACTATATGTTAAGCGATAAACATAGCCAAGTTCTGAACCAGTACCTGATGAACCACCGTTGTTGAAATAATCCTTATCAGACGGGCCAAAATCAAGCTCATCAATATCTAACTGATAGTTTTCTTTTCTTGCCCAAAATGTTTCGAAAGTATTTTTACGTCCTTCTGCTACAAACACAGCGTTTACGGAGTGATCGCCAAAGGTATTAGCGTAATTAATGTAGGCTTGATACGTGAAATTTTGCCATTTGTTATGTCCTTGAGATAAATATGTGAATAAGGGCGAATTACCTTCCTGGGTAGAAATAGCTTCAGAGAACGTATATGGATTAGCATCAGTGTTAAGTATATGGTATTTAAAAGGCTGGTGCCATTCTTTAATAGTTTCCTGGGTGGGGTCATAACTAAATACCCCTTTTACACTAAGACCTTCTACCCATGGTATTTCCTGATCTACAGTAATTGATGTAAGCAAAGTGTTTTTCTTAAACCTTTTGTAACCATCAGAACTTAATGCTCCAACAGGTGTACTACCTGCAGATTGCCCCCAGTGTTCGTCATCGCTATACATTAATGCCTGAGTAGGAACAAATTTGTATCCTGCACGCCATATATGATGATAGGCATTTTCTCCAGGATCCATATCATTTGTGTCTTCGAAAGTACCAATCATAGAAACTCCGATTTTGGTAGTTTCTGTTGCTTTCATTTCGAGGTTTAAGCTATAGTTATAACGGTTATAACTTAATGGATCGAACACCCCTTGTTGATCGTAGTAACCTAATGATGCAAAGTAAGTAGCCTTATCTGTACCACCGCTAAACTCTAAAGAGTGATTTTGCATTGGTTGCCATCTATTTATAATCGTTGTGAAATCTGAATCGGGATATAAATCAGGATCCTGAGCATGAAATCTATTGTAGTCTGCAATAAATTCTTCGCTATTGGGCGGATTTACTCCGGTGGGTGTAGCATTAAAATAAGCTTCGTTCGAAAGTTTAAGATAATCCTGCGCACTTAACATTTGAGGAATATATGTTGGGTTTTGAAACCCATAAGAAGAATTCAGAACAACTTTGGGCTTACCGCTTTTTCCTTTTTTTGTGGTAATTAATATAACTCCATTCGCTCCACCAATACCATAAGGAGCAACTGCTGCGGCATCTTTAAGAATGGTCAAGGACTCTATTGTGTTTGGATTAATCTGACGAATATTGTTACGTTTAATTCCATCAACAACAACCAATGGTCTGTTATTACCTGTTGTAACAATACCGCGAATATGAATATCAGGATCATCAAAACCCGGTTGACCTCCGTTTGGACGCATACTAACACCGGCTACTTTACCTGCCATTGATTGTGAAATGTTAGGTGTTGGTATTTTGGCAAGCTCATCACCTTTTATTACTGAAACAGAACCGGTAACTGTTGTTTTCTTTTGTGTACCATAGCCAATAACTACTATAGTCTCAAGTGTTTCTACATCCGGTGTGAGATTAATATTAAGTGTAGTTGCTACCTCAACAGTAATCTCTTCAGTTTCATAACCAATAAAGGAAATTCTGAGTATAGATCCTACCTCAACTTCTATTGCAAACTTCCCATCAAAATCAGTAACTACACCATGGGTAGTCCCTTTTACCAAGATACTAACACCCGGCAGTGGTTCACTATTTTCATCAAGAATTGTTCCTTCAATTTTAATCTTTGATGGCTCTTGTTGCTCAAAGGAATTTGATCCTGAACCATTAGCAAAAGAAGTAGTCTGGAAGATAATTAATATTCCCAAACTAAAAACTGCTTTAAACAATATGTTCGTAAACTTCATAATAGTTTTATTTACAATAAGTAAGTGTTTTTTATACCCCAATCTGTTCTGTTCCGTTCTGTTACAAACATACCCAGCTTTTCTTATTAAAAAAAATATTCGACCTGATTTTATTATGTGAGGTAGTTAATTAACAACATGATGAGCTTGAACAAATAAGCCCTGCTTAATTAGCAGAATCGAAACAAAAAGTAGTAATTTAATTTTTCTGATAGTTATTCCTTAGGCCGAACTCAGGTTATTACCCAATGATTGCTTTCACAAAATAGCACAAAAAAACCCTTCCAGAAATTCTGGAAGGGTTTTCATTTAACTTAACCTAAAGTTAGGTCTAAGTATTTACTGCGCCTTAAATGCAATTATGTGATTATCAATTCCATTTAATCTTCCTCCTGACACAGTCATTGTAATGATAAAAGAAGTCTTGTTAGCCGCTAAATCTGAA
>JBDLIU010000530.1:0-2872 GCA_039714715.1 Bacteroidota bacterium | reverse complement strand
AGGAGAAGCTAAAAGAACAAAATATTCAACTTACCAAACTTAATACTGAACTCGACCGGTTTGTATATAGTGCTTCGCATGACCTTCGGGCACCGCTTGCTTCACTGTTAGGCCTCATAGACCTTGCCACCAGAGAACGGAATACAGAAGCAACCGATCAGTATCTGGATCTGATGTCGAAAAGTATCAATACGCTGGATACATTTATTTCCAATATCACCGAATACTCAAGAAATATTCGGTTGGAAACCAAAGCAAGCAAGATCGATTTTAAAGCAATAATCTCGGAGTCCTTCAATCATATCCAATACATGATACCGGGCTCAGCCAGTTTTGATATAAAAGTTCAGGGTACTAAAGATTTTTACTCAGATCCAGAGAGAATCAGCATGATACTTAATAACCTAATCTCGAACAGCATCAGGTACAAATCTTATGAACGCGATCCTCGTATAAAGTTCTCTGTAAAATTTGACGAGCATAATGCCACTATTAGAATTGCTGACAATGGTATGGGCATTCACAAAAAGCACCTGAAGAATGTATTCGACATGTTTTACAGGGCTAATGAACATAAAGCAGGCTCGGGACTTGGTCTATATATTGTAAAAGAAACAATCGAGAAATTAGAAGGCTCAATTTCAATCAAGTCCGAACTAAATAAAGGCACAACTATAACCATGAAAATCCCTAATATGGCTGACCAATACCTTTCTATTCCGAAATAATAAATTTATAGGTTCCTTTTTTACCCTCTGCATTCCTGGCAAGGATAATGTATAGTCCTGCACTTAATGAAGCTATCTCCAGTTCGCGCAGTTCATTTTTAGGCAAGGTTATTTTTTCAGTTACTACATGGCCCCAGACATCAACGATTGTAATCTCAACATCCTGGTTTGGTAATAGATTAAGTCTATGGCTATGTTTCACCGGATTAGGAAAAACAGCTACTCTTACATTTACCGAAATATCTTGTTGTGTGTCTTCAATATTCGATAGAAGCTCAATTCCTCCTGCCCACAGCCCTGCCATTATTGAAGGCAATTGTGATCCCGTTATTTTGGTAGTACTTAATTTTGCATTAGTGCCAAAAGATGAATTATACCCCAAAAAACTTACCTTATCCTGAATAATATTTTCAACAAGAGATACTTCATTGATAAAATCCATATACACTTTCAGTTTCCCGGAATCATCATATCTTATTAGGTCATCCTTACTATCATTGTTTAGGTCATCAACCATTACATTTACATTCCTGGCCCTGAAATCATCAACGATCCCCAGAAATTCACTGGAAATCAATTCCCATTGTGGATTAGCAGCCGTTGCCTGGTTAACATAATACAACAAGCCACCGGCTTCCCTGCCAACCAGTAACCTGAATTTGTCATTGGAAAAATAGAGGTGTGGATTATCATTCACCGCCAGTACAGGTAAACCCAGGGATTCTGAATTACTCTCATTAAATGGCTCAATGGGATTGGCAGTATTCCAATAAACCTGAATCGTTTGCTGTCCAGCACTTACCCTGTAAAGAATCAAATCATCTCTTCCATTTCTGTCAATATCCAGAAATTGCGGAACAATCCTGAATAAATCAAGCGTTGATTGTTGTAGATAGTCAGAACTCTTCAGCACAAGCCTTGGATTCAGAGCATCTCCATCATTTTCATATAAAAATAGTTTAGCTCCCTCACCCTGATTTCCTGAACCAACGATAAGGTCTTCATCTCCATCACCATCAATATCAGCTAAAGCAGGAGCAGCAGCAAAACCTACATCCATCATCATATCCTGCATATACGACCTGGTTACCAGGTTGTATTCCGATCCACTTTTCTCATAATACCAATTATTAGCAGTGTAATCTGATAAGCCATCCGGTAAAAACATATTATTAGTAGCAATGAGGTCTTCCTCCCCATCCAGATTAATATCGATATTATATACTGCAGGATAATCGAGTGTAATAGGATTTGCAGTATTGGGGAAAATAAAATCAACTGCCGGCATCAAAGGATTCTCCACTGTGCCTGCATTTTCTAGAAAGCCAATGTAAGTGCAGGTCTCCTGTCCAATTACCATATCCTGAATTCCATTACCGCTATAATCAAAACTATTAACAGACTTGCCACCTGAATGCTGAAGTCTTCCCCCACTTAAACAATCTTCTGCTCCAAACACATAAACTTCACAGGAACACTCCATAAAATCACCATATTCCTCAGATACCCTTACCAGGTCTAGGTTACAAATACCTGTCCTTTCCACACTCATGTTTTTATGAAAATGAACGCCACCCCCTACAGCAAAGTTGAACGAAAAAACATCCAAATCTCCATCTCCATCCACATCCTGAATCCCCGGCAAATCCATACTATTAATCTGTAAATTGATCAGTTGTCCGCCTATTCCCTCTGTGAATATGGTCTCATATACTAGTTCCCATTCAGGATTCCCACCATCTTCTGTAATATTACCATATAATGACATCCCGAAGATCGAGGAAGTAAAAATATCCTCCTTGCCATCACAATTATAATCCCTTAACAATACCCACTGTTCTAATCCATCAGGGAAAAAATGTTCATATTCCGGCATATACTTATATTCAGAGCCTTCTCTAATGAATGTAAATAGTTTATTATTATCCCTGTTAAATATCACAAGATCTTTATTGCCATCCTGATCGATATCCAACTCATTATATTGAGGTGTGTTCAAGCCTCCAACCCATGGCATAGACAACAACTGTTCGCCCTCAATTACAGAAATATCCTGGTTAAAATGATATAGTACCTGCCCGCAGGTAATACCTGGAATTAGAATAAATAAAAGAAGAATAATGTTTCTGCCAATATTCATAAAC
>JBDLIU010000529.1:0-2880 GCA_039714715.1 Bacteroidota bacterium | reverse complement strand
GATGCTTTGCGTATTGCTGTTTCAACACCCCTGAGCCTTGAAATTCATTTTTCAGAAAATCTTGATATTGCCACTGCTGAAAATTCAGAGAACTACAGTCTTGATTTCGGCTATGGAAATCCCGTAATGGCCGTATTAAATGATGATGATGCTTCAATAGTAGAAATTGTTTATGCTGATACTCTTATTTATGGTGAGCGTATGATTCTGGGCATACAAAATGTGAGTGACCTTTCCGGAAATGCACTGATTTACAGCTCATTGGATTTTGCCTACTATAAGGCTGAAAGATATGATGTGATTATCAATGAGATTATGGCAGACCCTTCTCCTCCGCAATCACTTCCTGAATATGAATATCTTGAATTGTATAACACCACTGATTTGCCTTTAGATCTATCAGGGTGGACCCTGATAATAGGATCGGCAGAAAAAGAGCTCAGGGGGCTTCAAATCGTCCCATATGGGTATTTAATCATTGGTAAGGATGAGGCCACAAATGAATTTTTACCATTTGGGGATTACTATGGGCTGGAAAGTTTTAGTCTTTTAAATAGCGGACAAAGCATCGTATTAACAAACAAGGAACAAGAAATAATTCACAGTCTCCGTTATGATGAAAGATGGTATGGTGACGACGAAAAATCAGACGGTGGCTGGTCTCTGGAACAAATTAATCCTTACAACCCCTGCATGATGGCTGATAATTGGGGGGCTTCCGGGAATATTCGTGGTGGCAGCCCGGGTAATGTTAATAGCCTTTTAGATGAATTATATATTGTGCCATCGATCAAAAATGTTTGCGCGCAGGACTCTGTCAGGATCAGGCTTGAGTTCAACCAGGCAATACATAACAGTATTGTTTTACATCCTGAATATTTTAGTATTGACCATAACGCAGGTGAGCCTCAGGCAATTTTACCAGAAGATCCCTATTTTTCCTCCTTTACTATATATCCCTCAGAGCCGCTCTACAAATCAATTATATATGAATTGAGTTGTTATGCTGAAATATCCAATTGTATCGGGGATGTTGAATATTTGTCTGAGGAGGTAAGTTTCGGGGTTCCCGAAAAGCCATCACCCGAAGATATTATTATCAATGAAATTCTGTTCAATCCTTTTCCGGGTGGGGTAGATTATATTGAACTGTATAATCGTTCTCAAAAACCAATCAACCTAAAAGGGTTCAGCCTTGCATCTGTTTCAAATCATGCAATCGCCTATTCCGATACATTAATCCATTCTCTTGATGTATCTTGTAATGTCCTCCTTCCCGGAGAGTATGTTTTGCTTTGTAAGGATTTCTATAAGGTGGATGATTATTATTCATGCCCGGAAGAAAATACGGTTATTGAAATGACAGGATTTCCTTCATATGGTAATGAAAGTGGTTGTGTAATATTATTTGATGATGCTCAAAATATTTTGGATGCTTTTTGCTATCATGAAGATATGCATTATCCTCTGTTTAATTTTGTTGAGGGTGTTTCGCTGGAGCGTATCCATTATGATCGACCCTCTTCAGATGCTACCAATTGGCATTCTGCATCTCAGATGTCGGGATTTGGCACCCCGGGATATCAAAATTCTCAATTCTCATTAATATCCGATATTAGTAGTAAAATATCCATATCCCCAAAAGTTTTTACTCCCGGGGTAGATGGCGTAAGGGACAATATTAGTATACAATATAAGCTTGATACTCCCGGTTGCCTGGCCACTATGTTGATATTTAACTCATCAGGACAGCTTGTACGACATTTGGTAAACAATGAGTTGCTGGGAACAGAAGGAAGTTATTCATGGGATGGGATAAAAGATGACAGGCAAAAGGCTCTTGCGGGGATGTACATCATTTTTATTGAATTGATCGACCTGAATGGAAAGGTAGATAGATATAAGGAAACCCTTGTTATTGCGCCTTAATTATTCTTGCGAAGGCTGAACTGCACAAAAGCCTGAAGATAAACATTGCGCACGGTGCCATCAATATATTTATAATTCTTACGATAAATTGATCTCAGCCCCATGGTTGCGCTCATACCAAAGTTAATTCTTCTGTTTGTAACAAAAGTGGTTCCTAACAAGAGTCCGTAATCCCAGTTATGGATTTCGCTGCTTTGATCGAATGGTTCATTGCTAACCGTTGTAAAGGGATGTGAGGGGTCTCCAACCTCAATATCAGCACTTCCGGCATTATACCCATCCAATAGATACGACACATAGCCACCAAACATCAGGAGAAATTTTTGGCTTAAGCTGTAAGACGCAAAAATGGGTACGTCAATATATTTATTGTCAAATTTCCCATCAACAAAGCCATTATAAATAGTACGTACTTCAGAAGGAATAGAATCTCCGTCTGGTGTTACGGTGTGATATCTGTAAATGGTATCTCCAGAAACCGGTGTGTTAAATTTTGAACCTTTCTGAGAATACAAAAATTCACCATGTATTGCCCACTTTGATCCCAGGTGATAGGCCCAGGTCATACCTATCAATGGACCTACTCCAAGGCTTCCGCTTGCACCTTTTTCGGCTGCACCAATGGGGGTTCCAATGTTTAACCCTCCTTTAAGCCCAAATTCCATTTCTTGAGCTTGTATGTTTTGTACACAAAGCCAGGTTAGGATGGTTAATGCTGTTAAAAATCTCATAAGTTGTTCGTTGACAAATATATGTCTATTATTCAATGTCACTCAAAAACAAGTGAAAGATTGTCAACATACAGCGTGCTTCCAACCCCACCAACAAAGTATTCTCCTCCCGCGCTTGCTGCAAATACCATATCAATAGTATCCGGCATTTCGCTCATAAAATATACAACTTCGAGATCGAAATAGGTATATTCTTCAACCAGGTCGGTTGTGCGAAATA
>JBDLIU010000528.1:0-2883 GCA_039714715.1 Bacteroidota bacterium | reverse complement strand
TACACATCTTTACATCGACCCGGTTTTCTTATCTATTGTATTGCCAACCTGTTCTCCAATGAATTGTGCAAAATCTGTGATATCATTACCAACACTGGCCTTTTCTAATGCGGACATATATTGGTCGCGCTTATCTAATTTTATAACTGTCCATGGATAGTTACCTGATGCCAACATTACATTCATTAGAAAACGAGCCATCCTTCCGTTACCATCAAAATATGGATGTATATAAACAAAGATAAAATGACCAAGAACAACACGAACACTTGCTTCTGGCTCTTCTTTCAGCAAGTCGAAAAAGACAGGCATTGTATCCCAAACAGCTTCATGTCTGGACGGTGTGTGCATTGCACCTTTTATGTAGACCGGCCCATTACGATATCCAGCCAAATCTGATGCTTTTGCAAGGCCAACAGCTACGCTAGGAGCGAATAATTCACGGTACCAGATACCATGGTCGTTATCCACAACCTCTCCTGGATTTTGATCCTCCAGGACAGATTTAATACTTTCTTTAACAGCCCCAAATGCCTGAAAATAACCACGTGCAGCCATGGCATCCTTTTGTTGTCTATCCTCTACACTTTTATTGGGATCCCAATCACCACTTGCAACTTTCTCAATTAATTCGGGAGTAACCCGATATCCTTCAATGGAAAGCGAATGATAAGCATCACTTTTATAATTTTTCTGAACCTGCTTGAGATAATTACCTACCATTAATACTTCTTTTGGAGCATCGGGGAAAAGTTTTATCACAACATTTCTCATTTGTTCCCACATGATTTTAATGCGATTGACATATGGCGATACCTCTCTTGAACTCAGCTCAAGTTCCATCTTTTCATTAAATGGATCGGTCTCCCGTACATCATAACCGGCAGATTTCATAGTGTCCATAATACCATTGGCAATTTTATCATTTCCAATATTACGAAATGCCCCGGCCAGTCTTCCGGCAACCAAACTTTTACCACCATCCAATAGTTTCGCCAATACTCCCGATGAATCTTTTACCATGGCTAAACATGTTCGTGCATCTGTTGGGTGGCGAGTATAAAAGTCAGAGCTAACGGCTACAAGTCCTGCTTCTAAAGAATAAACCAGTACACCTTCAATTTTGTTTCGTTCATTATGATGCGGGATTTCAACTTTTGAATCAAAAACTGAAGAGCCATGCAATAGATTCACCCTGTTATTAGACGCTTTGGGAGAACGAATAAGAACTTGGGTTGGTACCATGAAATTGCCACTATGTAATGAAAGCGATTGTTCAGGAGATAAACACCAATCCTTGCCAAAACGGGAATCAATGTATAAAGCGATGAAATTCCAAAAAGAAACATACCAAGATGTTGTTTCTCCTTGCTTTTCATCAGAAGGACGGGATATATACCAACCCTTGATTACCTCCCTTATGAATCCATTTTCAATTAATCGTTCTTTATGAGTTCGGGATAGATCATCCGCCTTTATAATAGCGATACCTCTTTCATTTTGAAGCTTCTCAAGTTCGGCTAGAGATTCAGCAAGTTTTCCCGCAGGTGTGGCCATGATAATCTCTATTTAATATTCATTAATCGGTTTTATGTCTTTTTTATTGAACAGCGCTGTGTCAAATTAAGTATATGCTGTTGTGTTATTTTAAGTATATATTGCTGTGCTGTTTTAAGTATATTTTGTAAATGTACACATAATCAATGAAATAAAGCTAGTTGAAGCTTATTCTTTTCGGTTGAAGAGTTTCAACCATGGTGGCAATATTGGAAGAACCAAAAAGTCTCAATCAAAAAAGATGTAGATTGATTTCATGAGTCTTCTCAATATCCAAACTCGCCAATAAACTGGCACCAAAGAAAAAACCACCTACAATATGAATTGTAAGTGGTTGATTTTTCAATGTGGGCCCACAAGGGCTCGAACCTTGGACCCCCTGATTATGAGTCAGGTGCTCTAACCAGCTGAGCTATGGGCCCCGAATTGAGGCGACAAAGTTAAAAAATGTTTATAATATCTGCAATATCTTTTTGAAATAAATCTGTTCTCTGCTATTAAAACGCTGGTTTATCGTTTATTATATGAGATCTTCTCCTGTCCTTGTTATGGGGAGTAGAAGAGTTAAAGAACTTGTCATTGATAGTTAGCCGTAGCCTTGCAATATGTGTGTCAAAGGTCACTCCGTCCATATAGGTGTCCATATTGTTCATATAGATGTAGGTGAAATCTAAGCGGAACCTTTCACTAATATCATAGATTATCCCAAAGCCTACCCTGTAGCGGTCAACAAAGGATTCGCGGTATGACTTTCCTATATCGAAGAAACTTTCCACCGAGGGCTGAAAGCTTACAAGGTCCCTGGATCTCCATAATTCAAAAAGAGGGATTGCTGTTTGTATCCTGTACCTGAACCGGAAGTTAAGTTTGAGCGGGAAATCCCCAAACTTTAGTCTTTCCTCCAGTCTGAGGTAATGGTTAAAGGTATTCGAGAACATTTTAAAGCCCCTCATCTTATAAGCCTGGAATGGTCTTATCTCGTGTACATTGGGCTGGTCATATTCACTTACCCTAAAGTAGGCAAGTCCGGCCAGAACCGAATTATTCTGGTTAATGAAATACCTTGCAGAAGCTCTTATATAATCCTGATGCCAGTAATCCTGTTGCCATAAATGTCTGGACCCCACATCAATATCATAATTAATAGTATCATTGGCCAGTATGCGGTAGTTAAATGTGAACCATTGCTGTTGGCTCTGGGCAGCTGCCGGAGGCAGCATTGCCAGGAACAATATCAAAGCCGGTATTTTTCTGTAAATCTTCTTCACACTACTTAATTACTCTAAGTTCTCAAGAACCTTAAGAATAAGTCCGGTCACATTTCCC
>JBDLIU010000527.1:0-2895 GCA_039714715.1 Bacteroidota bacterium | reverse complement strand
ACGGAATAGTAGAAAGATCTGACTGGAATGATGTAATACCGTAGCAATAAAATATCCAAATACAGAAAGAATAAAATTATCGTAAAACAAACCTATGGCCAGTCCAACAACTTTAAATATTATGAAAAAGATAGTAAGAACAAGATTGGTGTGTTCATAGTGTATGAGCCTGTAAGTTACACTAATTGGTAAGGCTACTATTGTGAAGGCAAATGATATGGCTACAAATGCTGATAACTGGCTGGCGCCATCCCATTTCACTCCCAGTATTGCAGGGAGTAAGAATTTCAACAAGATAGCCAGGATTATTAACCCTATTAAACCGGGGTAAAAGAGTTTTTTATAAAGCTCAAGAAGAGCTGCTTTACGTTTCTCCACATCATCAATTATTGAAGAAATTTTTGGCAAGAAAACAGCGCCAATTGAGGTGCCAATTAGGTTGACAGGAATGGTAAGTAAACTTATTGCCAACGAAAACAAGCCTACTTTTTCAGTACTATACCAGGCGGCAATAAAGTATATTGGAATTTGTGCACTCAGATTATTAATAACTGAATTAAAGGTGACATACCTGGGATAATTAATAAAGTCGGATAAGGTTAACTTTAATGAAGAAAAGCTGGTTTTTGCTTTCAGAACTTGAGACATACTATTAAACATATTATGTGAAATATATCCCAGTGACTCAAAGATAAATGTCACAATACTGCCAAAGATCATCCCAATGGCACTTTGGTTAATAAACCAGCCATATCCTAATGTTGTAGACTTCCCGAATAATGTAGCCACAGTCTTTGATTGTGCCGATCGTTTAAACTCTTCAAGTTTGATATTCCAACCTCTAAAGATGTTGAAAACACCTGAAAAGAAAATATAAAGTGGTATGAGAAGAGCAAGTTGTGTTGGAAGGATTGAAATATTCCCAAATGAATAATATACGAGGCCTCCAGCTAATGAAAGAGCAGAAACTATAAGTAGTATTATAAATGATAACTTAATAAGATTTGCAAATTGCGCATCATTTTTAGCTGCGACATAGCCTGCCTGTAATTGAAAAGTAGAAATTGGTTGGATAATACTTATTATCGCTGTAAAAATTGCAAATTGCCCATAGGCCTGAGGGCCGTAAATTCTTGCGATAACTGGAGTAAGGAAAAACCCGATTCCTAACACAATAGCATTACCACCCATGCTAAAGCCAACATTTTGTATAAACGAGCCTTTAACAAAAAGCTTTTTAATATCGTCAAAACGATCAAACAAAAGATATTGGTTCTTTCTTTAGAATATTTTTATAACAACTATTGATTTTTTACCTAGCTCCGCCACCTCAGTCCCAGTTTTGAGATGAGCATAGCCACTTCAAATCTATTCAATTTAGAGTTTATAGCCCCTTAATATTGTTCTTAAAACTGAACCCCTTAATTTTGAGTTATGAATTTACAAGACATTGCAACAGTTTCCGGTAAAGGAGGACTATTTAAAGTAATTAAACCCACCAAAACAGGCGTTATTCTGGAGTCTTTGGATGATAGGAAAGCCAGGTTAGTAACTGGTATGAATCAAAAAGTATCTGTTTTAGCAGAGATTTCTGTTTATACCACTGGTGAACAAGAGACAATGCCACTTCTTGATGTGTTCTTAAAGATTAAAGAAGAATTTGACGATGACCCGGGTGTTGATAAAAATTCTGACGCAGAAGAGCTAAAGGGCTTTCTTGCTCATATTCTACCCGATTATGATCGTGATAGGGTATATGTTTCTGATATTAAGAAGATGGCCCATTGGTACCTGATTATTTATCAAAATGCCCCAGACATACTTACTGAAGAAGCAAAAGAAGAGTCTTGATCAATGCCTGATAACCTTACGAGAGCACTTGTTCTAATCAATAAAGACTTCGATCTGGATATTGACAATTCAGAGGTAGAGAATCATGATGCTTTTCTTGCTGCTCTTGCCAGGGTTATTCAGCACCTGCTTGACAAAGATTTCGAAAGGTTAATCAATGGCCTTTACCGTATTGATGTAAGCGAAGAGAAGGTTAAGCAGGCTTTTGCTTCACAAGATAATATTGCTGAAACCATTGCAAAACTCATTATCGAAAGGGAACTGCAAAAGGTTGCTACAAGAGAGAAATACAAAAGTTGACCTCAATTAATTAAGTCCTAGCCAGCTTCTAAGAACCACCATTTGACTTTCAGTTGGCACATCAACTGGTCTAAGGGTATAAGGTGCAATTCTCTCAATTTTTATTGTTTCTGCAGACAAGACTACTTCCTTTTGTTCTCCACTCTCATTTTCTCGTAGCACTGTCATAGAGAACTCTTTGCCTTCTTCCATCTGAGCCATAACATTTTGTAAATACGTTTGCACTTTTGGTCCTAATTCCGGGAAGGGATTTTCATTCATAGCTTTAATAATATCCCCGTTTTTTAAACCCAGGAGCTTTCCAAATTCATCCAATTGTTCTTCATTCTTAATGAATAAAGTACCTTCATTCATATCAATACCAATAGTTGTGTTGGACAGACCAATTGAATAATCATAAAAAACACCTTCACTTTCATAAATAAGACCCGCTTTCTCCATGATTTCAGCCATTGGTAATGGCTCAGGTCCTTCAACATAACGGGTAAAAAACGCTCTTACTTCAGGATAAGTAAGCTCTGTTATCTTATCGAATAGCTCATCATCTTTAAATGAGTTGTATTTGCCGTATTCACTTGATAAGTCTGCCATCATTTGCTGGACACCATATTTCCCACCCGACAAATCCAATAGGGTGATATCCAGCGCGAGTCCTATCAAAGCTCCTTTTTGGTAAACATTATAATATTGATCTTCATATTCATCCAGTGCTCCCAGACTTAACTCTGTCATCGGTAATGTATC
>JBDLIU010000526.1:0-2896 GCA_039714715.1 Bacteroidota bacterium | reverse complement strand
TCTTTTTCTGCTGTTGATTTCTCACAACGTCCAAAGCTAAACACGCTGGTTTTATCAGGATGTAGCTCTAATCCATATTTGGTGAATCGGCTCTTTAATGCTTTTAGTATTCTATTTGCATCATCACCATTTTCGACCAAACAGATAAAGTCATCTGCATACCTGACTATTTCAGCATAGCCTCTTGCATGATTTATAACGGTATCATTAAACCATTTATCTAAAACATAGTGCAGAAATATGTTCGCCAGCATCGGACTCAGGATACTTCCTTGTGGGGTTCCTTTTTCAGTTTTAACTAGATGACTGTCATCAATATAGCCTGCGGTTAGAAATCTCTCGATTAAAAATAAAAGACTGCTGTCTTTTATTCTAATGCGTAGAAAATCCATCAATAAATCATGTTCCACATTATCAAAGAATCCCTTGATATCTGCTTCAACTATATGATTCACAGGTTTATTGTAAATACACTCCCCTATCGCCCTCAATGCTTGGTGTGCATTTTTATTGGGTCTAAAACCATAAGAAAACCCATAGAAGTCTACCTCGTAAATACTGCCTATAATTCGAGCAACACCACTTTCAACAATTTTGTTTTCAATGGCCGATATACCTAAAGGTCTAACAGCATTATTGCCTTTGGGAATATACACTCGTCTTGAGGGCAGTGGTTTATAAGTTTTCCTTTTTAGCTTCGCCACTAATTTGGCTAGCTTGTCGTCCAAATCTTCTCCATATTCTTGCCAACTTACTTTATCAATTCCTACTGCCTTGTTTCTATCAAGGTGATAGTAGCAATCTTTTAGAAACTCTTCATTTAAGTGATGAGCCAGGCTCGTAAACTCAAATGCAGCATTTCCTCTTGCACAACATGATATAGAAGATAATCTCTCCAAAGTTTTATTCAGCTCTGTGTCTGACATTGTTAAACTTACCCTCTTTCATTAAATTGCGAGTCGCTTCGAGTGGCATGTGCCTCAATAGGCATTACCCCATTTACTCCTCTACTATCAACTCGTCCGACTGCCTTACATAATTGCTTTCTTACCTCTTCGGCTTTAAAAGCAACATTCAGAAATTGTAAGGCTCTCCCAAGTTCCAAAACAATCAATTCATCTACCCGCTACGGACTTAGACCCCGACATCTCTGATATACGCTCACGGGTGCAGATCTGGTTATGACTTAAAAATCAGTATGTTACATTTATAGTCTGGTGATTTCCTGAAAATTTATCAGCCAGGACTTGAAAAGAGCAGAACTCAAGATCAAAATAGATGTCCGAATAAATAAATATCAAGTGAGCCTGCTCTTATGTCATTATCTCATTCAGTACAAATAAAAAACAACCCGTGCTACGATGTTTTTGATCGTATCAATCATTTTCTAAATAATACCAGCAATATTCAGAACAATTATGACTCGTTTGAACACGCAGAAAAAGCCATAAAAGAACTGGTCGGAGAATTAGAAAAATCTATGGTTCAGGAGACCTTATCGCAATATGATATTGATGTCCCAATTATTGAATATGAGGGTAAAGTTTTCCATCAGGTTATCCGCAGTGAACAAAGTTATCTCACTTCTGCAGGTAAGATAAGTCTTGAGCGCTCATTATATCGAGCTGATGGTCATTGCATTTGTCCATTGGAATTACAGGCGGGAATAATTGAAGATTTTTGGACACCTTCAGCTGCTCGCCTGGGATGTTATGTCAGTGCCCATCTTTCACCTTATCAGGGTGAAAAGCTCTTTAAAGAGTTTGGCCATTTGCAACCATCAAAAAGTTCACTGAACCGTTTGTCTACTCAATTGGGTGGGAAGTGGGACAATAATCTACCACAGTTAGAGCAGGCATTATGTCATGAAATTAGCATACCAGAAGATGCAGTGACTGCCAGCAGTTCTCTGGATGGGATCATGATCCCACTAAATAAAAAAATTGAAAACGGTTATCATGCTCCTGAATTATCAGAGGAAGCAACAGAAGAAGAGCAGAAAGAATATCAAATAAAAAAAGCAAAGGCTTTTTATCGAGAAGCCAGTTGTGCCGCTATTAATTTTTATGATGCAGAGGGCGAGCGGTTAAAAACAGTACGCTTCGGGCGTATGCCGGAAGAAGGCAAAAAAATACTCAAAAGTTTAATCCTGCAAATAATGAATAATATTATCTCTAAACAGCCGAATATTAATGTCGTAAAAATTGCAGATGGCGCTGTGGATAACTGGCGATTTCTGGGCAAAGAATTACTTCCTGGAATTGGAACAGAGCTGCTGGACTATTTTCATGCCAGTGACCACCTCAATGATGCCTTTGAGTCAGCCTATGGCAAAGACACTACTAAAGCAAGTTCACAATATCAGAAGTATAAAAGCTTATTAAAAAATGAAATAGGTGGTATAGAAAAAGTGATAAATACACTGAGATATTTGAGTAAAAAAACACCTGGAAATAAAAAGCTGATCACTGAATTAAATTATTTCAGAAATAATCGCCATAGAATGAAGTATGCTCAGGCCATTAAAAATAATTATCCTATTGGTTCAGGAGTCACAGAAGCAACGTGTAAAACATTGATCACTCAAAGGATGAAATGTGCAGGTATGCGTTGGGATATAAATGGTGGTCAGGGTGTTTTGACTGCACGCAGTTTAGTACAAAGTGAACAATTTGATAAAGGCTGGGAAATACTGTCAGGAAACTATATTAAGAAAATTTCTTTACCAGAGAACGTGGTTGCATTCAGGAAAAAATAAGTTCAGACATAGGTTATTTTATCAGAGCTGGGTCTACACCCTTTTTAATGTCACACTGGATCATCCTGAACGGGTTAAAGATCTGACTTCAGTCCCTGTACCCCAAAAGCTGCCTATCATCCTGAGCCGTGAAGAAGT
>JBDLIU010000525.1:0-2904 GCA_039714715.1 Bacteroidota bacterium | reverse complement strand
ATATCGGTCCAGGACCTGGACTGTCAGCCATTGGGGCATTTCTAGCAGTTGTTGCAGGCCTTGTTGTTACAATATTCGGCTTCTTTTGGTACCCGATTAAAAGGCTGTTGGGGAAAAGTAAGAAGACACAGGAACCCGAACCGGTCGTGGATGAGGAAGATTAGTGGAGTTGTTGGGAGGGCTGATCCTTATATTTGGCTTCATCGGCCTGGCGAAACTCTTTGGCCTGATTGAGAGGAATATTAAGGTTATTGAAATATCAAAATCTGCGGTTTCAGTTGTGGGTGATCAAAACCTGGATGATTATCAAAAAGAAAAAGCTTTGCAAAAATATTCCAAAGAGCTGCTGGGTCTTTTCTTCTTTATAGCTGTGACCAGCATACTGGCTATTGGGATTCCATTGGGCTTGGTCTGGTTGATGGATTATTTAGAATTATTGTCATTCAATAAAGTTATAGACATGATTACATCGATTGAGTTTATCTTTGCGTCAGTGGTGATTTCCCTCATTGTCATCTTTGTTAACAGGAAAAGGAAGTGAAGGATTTTATTAGCAGTCATTCTCAAATAGAGAGAATACTGCATGATTTGGCGTTCAAACCATGGTATCCACGCGTTGCTTTATCCAATATAGAAAGCCGAATATACAAAAGACAGCTCGCTGATGTTTCCGTAGAGAAACCTGTTTTCATAACCGCGCTGCCAAGGGCAGGAACAACATTGCTGCTCGAATTATGTGTAGGCAACAATGAATTCGCATCTCATACTTACAGTGATATGCCTTTTCTGATGACACCATTATTGTGGAATCGTTTTTCAAGGAACTTTCAGAAATCAGGTACCTTAAACGAGAGAGTTCATGGTGATGGAATTCTGGTAAATGTTAACAGCCCTGAATCCTTTGAAGAGATAATTTGGAAGGAGTTTTGGCCCTCGCGTTATAAAGAAGAAAGGATTATTCCTTGGACAGAGTCAAGTTACTCTGATTTTGAAGATTTTTTCCTTGACAATATGCGTAAGATCATCTTCTTGCGAAGAAAAGAGGAAAAGCAGGTCAGGTTTATATCTAAAAACAACTTGAATATTGCGAGAATCGGTTATCTTGGCGGTGCATTTCCTGATTCGACTATACTTATTTTGTTCCGCTCTCCTTTGCAGCATGCATCATCTCTCCTTAAGCAACATCGTAATTTCCTAAGAATCCACAAAGAAGACAGTTACGCAAAAAAGTACATGGAAGATACAGGTCATTTCGACTTTGGTCAGAATCTTCGACCAGTTGACTTTGATGGCTGGCTTTCAAAAGAACATATTTCTGATCCAAATACCCTTTCATTTTGGTTGCGATATTGGATAAGTGCCTATAGATACTTATTAAATGGTGCAAATGACCGGGTAAGATTCTTCTCCTACGATTCATTATGCGATGACCCACAAAGCGGTCTGGAGAGACTTGGGGGGATTTTGGAAGTGAAGAATATCGGGTTGCTGATGAGCAATGTTGATCGTATAACTGCCCCAAAGCCTCATGCTGTTGATGTTGATGATATTGCACCAAACATTATAGATCAGGCAGAAGATTTGTACCTAGAACTGCAAAACGCCGAAAGCCCCTAGTGGAATATCGAATCAGGTGTTCTGTCCGCAGAAAGTTCACCAACAGGTAAGGCTATGACGTTCTCAAAGTCAGTTGACGGGAATTTTGTTTTATGGCGCTAAAGAAACAAATAATTCCCTTCTGTAGTCCAGAATATGCAGAGGTATATCTTTAGAAGGTAATTACGAATTTAGTGAAATTGCCTTCGATAAGTTTATCTGCTGCAACATTGATTTGCCTGATGTGATTGTTGCGATTTGAAATCTCTGATTTTACCCGAAGAATCGCACTCCATTTCCTTGATGTGAAAAATAATGTAATCTAACTGAAAACTCTTAATCAGTAGGTTACAGGTTCGATTCCTGTGCGGATCACCAGAAATACGGGAGAAAATCCCGTTTTTTGTTTAACCAGCATCGAAACTGCTGCAATCTGACTGAGTTACTTGCTGTCTGTGTGGTCTATATGGAAAAATTATGGGGTGGAATTTAGGGCTAAATATGTGAGTAATTAAGTCACATCTATTTACCTTGATTATTGTTATAGATTTAATAGTGTATATTATTTATAACAATTGCATTTAGTGTTTGGAGATATTATGAAAAGCTTCACTATTAATGTGAATGGCGTGGTTCATTCAGTTGAGGTTGAAGAAGAAATGCCCTTACTGTGGGTATTGCGGGATGTCCTTAACCTTACCGGAACAAAATTTGGCTGTGGAGTTGGTTTATGCGGATCGTGTACTGTTCTAATCGAAGGTAAAGCGTACCGGTCATGTATTACCCCAATTTCTGCAGTTGAGGGTAAAGAAATAACCACTATCGAAGGCATCTCTGATGATTGTTCCCACCCAGTCCAAAAAGCATGGAAAGATGAACATGTCACCCAATGTGGTTATTGTCAACCAGGTCAGATCCTGAACGCAATTGCACTAATTCAAGAGATACCTAACCCAACAGATGAAGACATTGATGATGCTATGAAAAGCGTTTTATGCCGTTGTGGAACTTACCAAAGAATTCGGAAAGCTATTCACATTGCTGCCCAGGAGAATAATAGTGAGTAGAAAATCGATTCAATTATCCAGAAGGGCATTTCTCAAAATTGCAGGTGCGACTGGTGCTGGATTGGCTATTGCTATATATCTGGATGCTTGCGCTCCTATAAATCTTGATTTAATTGAACCTACACAAACAGCAACAAATTATCCATCATTCACCTGGGAGCCAAGTATTTATTTCCGAATTGATACCAATGGGATATTGACTGTTAGAGCTTTTCGTTCAGAAATGGGACAAGGAATCCGC
>JBDLIU010000524.1:0-2918 GCA_039714715.1 Bacteroidota bacterium | reverse complement strand
GGGTTACGAAATTGGCCGGGCTGTTGAAGCCGGCAAAAAAGTGCTTTGCCTTTTCCGTCCGGACTCAGGTAAAAATCTTTCGGCTATGATTGCCGGTTGTCATGATTTGAAGTTAGTGAAATATAAAACTTTAGATGAGGCTATACTCGCCATTAATGATTTCCTGAAATAATGTAAACCTCCAATCAGTCTTTTAGATTCTCTTACAATCCATATTCTGAAAGGATTACTTTATTTTGGTCGAGAGTTGGAAGAACCAATTCCGTAAATTCTGATTCGTTTTCAGGAATAGAACTAATATCATTCTTTATCATTTCTATCCATGAGTCCTCTTTCTTGTCGTGCAGTAAAGTCCCTTCTTTTATTGCATTCTCAATTAATTGAATTCCTTTTAAGCAGCCTCTCTTTGTGGCGTCGATATAATTCTCACCGGCAACAATTTCTTTTGATATTTCGATAACACTCTTTGGCGAAAGAATAAATGCCTGAGGATCGTAATAAATATCTGAATTAACAAATAGTTTCTGAAGCTGAAGTATTTCCTCTTTCCCTCCTTTAACGGCTTCGTTCATTAATCGAGTGTCGTATTGCAACTGTTCCATATATACAGTTGGAGCCATGCCTGCAAGCAGCTTAATGTTTTGAACCGATTCGTTACTCCATAAATCGGTACAGGCTGCTGCAACATTCCCAAGTGGGCTCAAATGCGCGCACGCCGAAGTTTTTCCTTCCATTGAAATTGGAATTCCGGAGATAGCTTTTAAAAACGGACCTTCGTAACCACAATCTTTATCCGGCCCTTTTGCTCCTTGTTCTACGGCAACCAATGTTCTAACAACCGTTGCAATTCGGGCAATTGCTGCAAATACTTTGGGGATATATTTTTTTTCAGCCAATACCATTGCGGTATTTCCAAAGCCGCAAGCAGTATCCCCTCCGGGAATTTTACCCGTTTTATTGGTTATTTCTACAATTTCTGACCAAAGCATTTTCATATCGCGGGCACCCAATACAGACTGAGAGAAGATAAACTGTTTAATATCGCACATCATAAGTGCGTCATCCGAAATTTCTTTTCCACCAGTGGATTCAATAGAGAGCAGATTTCCACCCGCCAAAGCACCTTTCTCAAACAATTCCAGCATCGGTTCTATTAACTTGGTAGTTCTTTGTTTGGGAGGACGCTCAAATTCGCGTATGTCATTTGGCGTTAACCTGATTTCACTTTTTAATCCATGTTTAATAAAATTCTCTTCACAAATCTCGTTCATGGTTTTTACAATGTCAATTCCCATTTCCGGAACCTGAGTCATCTCAATTAATGTTTCCAGTTCAAGAACAACACCATCTGAGTAAAGATGCAGTGCATGGTCGAGCGCACCGGTAACAATCTCCCGGTATTGATCAATTACTTTTGAATAATCATTTTTATTGATGGCCATAGCAGGCAAAGTAAAATTTAATTCAGGATATATTTTACCTCCGCCAATTTCTAGCCCCCGTGGTGTTTTAACCGGATTTGGTGCCGTCCCAAAATATAGTTCTTCGGGAGTATTAATCGCTAAGTTGTTAAATTTCATATTTTTTAATTTTTAGGTTATGTTTCTCTGATTATAATTTTCGGATGTATAATGTGTTGCTCAAACAGTCCCGATTTTTTCCCCTTCTGAATTAACTCAGCGGTTTTTGCGGCCATTTTAGAGTACTGGCAGTCGAGCGAAGTTATTGGTGGATTAAAGTATTCAGTAAGTTCCGTATTTCCATAAGAAACCAATGATATCTCGTGACGAATTTTTATACCCCAGTTTTTTATCCTACCTAAAACTCTGACAGAATCGATATCGGTGCAACATAATATTCCTCCAATATTATTTTGGATAAGAAATTTGTAAGTTAGTTCACGGGCATTTTGCAGTGAGAAGGAAATCCGGGGTTCATGTTTTGCCTGGACAATGCTGCTGAATGTTTTATCCATTAGTTCATACAAAAGATTCCGGCCTTGCCAGTCTTCATTTTTAACAAATAAGAGATTTCCATTATTTTGAGTTGTTAAATATTCCAGTGCACGTGCAACACCTAAATCGTAACTCTGTATAACATATTTAAAATAAGAACCAGCCATGGTATTGTCGACCAGGACGATTGTGGTGTTTCCCGGAATTAATCTTTGATAAAATCCGGCTGTAATGGTTTCATTGTAATTTGGAATTACAATTACGGCTTCATATCCTTTCATAACCATTTCAGCAACCAATCGTTTCTCTTCATCGGGGTTGTTGTAGGTTAAAAAGTAAATAAGCTCATTGCCCGTTTGGTTCGCTTCAATCTTCAGGTTGTGTATTAATTCTTCTATGTTCGAAGAGTAGAATGGGATAACCATTCCCCAGATTTTTTTTACTTTGGTGGAGGAAGTTACGAAGGTGCCTTTCCCAATTATTTTCCTAATGTATCCTTCTTCAGAAAGTTCTTTTTGAACTCTTTTTGCAGTATCGCGCGAAACATTATGTCTCTTCATAATTCGCACAATAGAATCCATTTTGCTGTTCGGTGGAAGTTCCTGATTATTTATTTTTTGCTTATAGAAAGCAACTAATTTCTGGTATACAGGTACTCTTAAAATGGTCATATTTATACCTTTTTAGGAGAACAAGATATACAATCAGTTCAAATAAAACATCACACTGCATCACACTAATTGAATTAACGTCACACCTATTGGTACAGAGAAATTTAGCCAACTCTGATTTTTTAAAGTGGAAGGTATTTTCTTATTTGCCACCAAACTTCATTATCCAGCCATCGTTTCTCGGGCTAACGCGTTCGTGCATTCCCGGGCCAATTACGATAAATCCGCCATCGGAACAATTAATTACTTTACTGGCCTGATGCAACTGCATTTTTAACAATTTTTCGCTCAG